>CAUZQN010000083.1:0-8236 GCA_963581605.1 uncultured Binatia bacterium (SeqCode) | reverse complement strand
ATCGCTATCGCTAAAAACACTGGTCGCATTTTTTCCTCCCTCAACTCGCTGTTTTCCCCATTTCATTAGGCGGGCGCTCGGCATAGCAGCCGTAGGGTCCCGCTAGCTTTGGCGCAGCAACCGCTGCGCCAAGATCTGTTCTGCTTTCACCAACTATACCCTTTCAACGTAGCATATCTCAAGTATCAGGCCTGTCGGTACTGTCAAGTTATCAGGATAGGGCACGAAACTCATGTAGTGTGAGGTCGGATGAGGGTCGCCCTTACGCTGCCTTCAGACACATTGTTACGTCTCGCCACGTGGCGAACGCTTGATCCCGACACAGCCGATAATGGACAGCCTGCATCAGGTGGCGGCCAATCCGGAAGAGATTATTGATAGGTCCGTGGACGGAGAGAAAACGTTGGACGTGGCGGGGAGATTTGAAGCGGCGCATCTGACGCTCGCGTTGGCGCGTCGGTTGGTGAGAGACTTCGGCGCGGTTATTCGCATACTGCGTGGTACAGTGCGGGACGGAGGGGAGGGTGGTCCGCTGGGCCGCGGCATAACTGCGCAGCTTATCGGTAACCAGTCGGTTGGGGACGTACTGTAAGCCCTTCAAGAGTTTGCGAAAGAAGCGCTTAGCCGCTCGGGTATTGCGGCGTTTCTGTACCAGAATATCGAGCGTCTCCCCATCTTGATCCACGGCCCGCCAGAGATAATAGCGCGCACCGCTCATCGTGATAAACAGCTCGTCGAGGTACCAGGTGTCGCCTGGTCGGCCGCGCCGATGGCGGAGCTTCCGGGCAAACGTCTGCCCGAACTTCAGACACCATTGCCGCACGGCTTCGTAACTGACGATGACCCCCCGTTCAGCCAACATCTCCTCTACGTCTCGGAAGCTGAGGCTAAAGCGGTGGTACACCCACACGGCGTGACTGATGATTTCGGGGGGAAAGCGATGGTTCTTATACCGATGAGCGGGCGGGAGAGTCATACCCCGAGTACGTCACATGAGACTGCCGATTGACAAGCCCCCCATAACTTGACAGTACCCCTAAAGGAGGCTGCGCAGAGGCTGGATCGAATGATGATCGAACCAACAGCTACCACTTTAGCTACCATCGTGCACAGCGAGCAGCTAACTCATTGATTTTATGAAAGTCTGATCCGGCGGTCACGGTACAAACGATACTTTGACCGCTCCCGAAGTCTTCTTACTCGCCGCTTCGGTCAGCGCCTGGCGATACTGCTCAAGTGGATATTTGCGAGGTCGGATTACCCGTAAGTCTGCCCGCCGACGAGCAATCAGATCAACCGCACGCACGAAGGTATCCTGCCGTTTGCCGCGAAATGTCTCAGCTCCATACGTCAGACTCCCAACAATGGAAATTTCTTTCATCCAAGTTGGGGTCCAATCCACGCCTTCCGGCATAGCGGCTAAACCGAGAGCGATAACACGCCCTTTGCCTTGCGCCATACGAAGCGCCTGATTCAAGGTCACTGAGTTGGTAATGGTATCGTACACGAGCCGGACACCGCCAGCTAAGACCGCGCCCCCGCTTGAAAGCGGGTAGACTTTAGTTTGCGCTAGGTCGCCAACCTGCGCCATGACATCATGCTTTTGGGCATCGATAATGTGATCAGCACCAAGTCTGCGCGCGAGCCTGGCCTGAAACGGATACTTGGCCACGCATGCCACCCGACACGACGGCTCAACGGCTTTGAGCGCGGCGATATTCATGAGGCCGATAGTCCCAGCACCGATGACAACCACGAGTTCGTTACGCCGAGGTAGGTTATTAAGGACAGCACGGAGACACACAGCAAAGGGTTCAATGAGAGAGGCCTCGTCGTCATCAATCGTATCCGGCAAGGGAGTCAGTCGATGCGCAGAAGCAACAAAGTATTCTCCCCAGCCCCCGCCGGTGTCGGGACAGATGCCAATTAACAGTCCAGGGCGGAGCGCGCCCTCAGCGATATGTTCGCAGATTCCCGGATTGCCATTGCGACATTGGGGACAGAGTTTCCGAAAGCCACGCTCACGGCAGCCGAGCGTGGGGTCGATGGTCACCCGCTGGCCGACATAGAGCCCGCGCACGCGCTTCCCCACTGCCTCTACCTCTCCGAACAACTCGTGCCCAGGAGTCATAGGCAACTCGAAATACGGCTCTGCGGCCTGCATGGATTTCCATTGTAGGAAGCCAAGATCGCTCCCACAGATGCCGGAAATTTTACTCTTGACGACCACCCAGCGCTCGTTTGGTAAATCCGGCGTTGGCACATCGCGCAACTGTAGATGGGACAGACCGGGTAAAAAATCAGGCGCCGGCGGGGCGCCTGTGTATGGCTTGTCAGCAAAGACAAGTGCTTTCATACGTTCTACACTGTCTGCAAAAGCTGGCAGATGGCGTCAGTCTTGCGTACTCGGCCAAAGGCCAGGCTAAACGCTTGGAGGGCGGAACGATGCAGGTCCGGGCTAAAAGCGCTACACCCATCTTCAGCAATAATGACCTGAAATCCACGGTCAGCCGCATCCCGTGCAGTGGCTTCCACACACACGTCGGTGGTCACGCCACTGACAATCAACGACTCGATACCCATATTGCGCAGGGTTTGGTCGAGCATCGTAGAATTGAACGCTCCACTCGACGTTTTGCTCATCACCAGTTCATCCGGAAGAGGGGCCACGCTCTCATCGATCTGCCAGCTTTCTTCATCCACGGCCGGGAACATGCGGTGGCCCAGAACGTCTACGCTGAGCTGATCCAGCGCTTTCCATATTGCATTGAGATCCCGCCCGTCTTTGAGACACGAGCCTATGGCCGTGTATATGATGGGGAGCTTTTGCGCCCGGAAGCATTCCTGGAGTCGTTTGATATTTGGGACAACGGTTGCGTTCACTCGCTCGCAATAACCTGCGGTTACACCTGGAACGAGTTTCTCAAACGTCTGCATCAATGGATAGTGCGGGCTCACAAAATAGCGCTGCATATCAATAACCAGCAACGCAGTCTTGGACGGGTCTAGCGTGATCGGCACCTGATCTTTCAGTCGGATAATCTCGAGAATTTTTTCGTGATCAGTCATGGGTCCTCTCAGACGCGATCCGCCTCTTCAACAGGCACGAGGAATTTTCCTGCCAGGTAGCGCGTTCGCCTTCTCTCTTTAGACGAAGTAGGGGTTGGGTGCAAGAAAGAGAGAGCATTGCGAGAGACACAGGTTTTTGTCATGATCGTCCGGTCTGTTCGTCAGAGTAGCGCAGACAGGCCAAAGAACGGAAGGAAACAGAAGAGAACGGAAAGGAGTGGCATGGCACATATCACGGCACGGGAATTCGATACCTTTATTCGCCTCTTAACAGAACACTATGGCCTCAATATCGTTCATGAGCGTTTGCTCAAGGCAAACGTCTTGGTATCCCGCAAACGCCCCTCAGGCTGGCAACCGCTTGCCTCTCAACTGTATCAATTGAGTGCAGGTCTGCGCCGCGATCACCCTGCCCGGTATGCCGTCGAACTGCTGTGGCAGGACATGATGTCCAGCCAAACAGGAGAAGATCAGCAGGAAACCCTGGATACTTTGGCCGAGCGAATCAATGACTGTCTAACGGAAAAGTTTGTAGTCATCCCAGAGAAACAGACCGACCTCGTTTCAGCCCTCGGAGCCTACCAGCACGCGATTGCCGCACTCTCAACGGATGAGGCCGCGTACACTGAAATTCTCCTACGCGCCTCGACTGACGTCGCCACATTTCTGCGCAAACATAAAGAAGAAGTCTTGGCGGCCCCAGTCCCAGCAGAAAACCCAGCAGAGAATGCTGATGAACCGGCACAGGAAGAAAAAAAATAGGGTAGTAGTGAGGTACAAACTTCGTAGGGCGACAAGTTCGCGAGGCTACGAACTTGTCGCGTTCTGCGCCTCGAGGCCTTTTTTTAAAGCCCGTACTGTTGACACAAAGGTCTCGCGAGCAGCACTTTTTTGCAAAGAGAGTGGCACCGGTAAGCTCACTTTGTCTTTGACAACCGCAGAATAGGTCAGCAGCGTTTTCGCCCCGTCTGGCGAGGGGGTAAAATGATATTCCCCTTGGATGTCGCTCACTTGACTTTCAACGCTTTTAATCAGCACCCGGTTTTCGTCTGGAATAAAGGTAAACTCCAGGCTCAGACGTTGCGGCTGTCCGAGCAGCTCTAGCTCAAACAGCACGAGCTTACTATTTCCTTGGGCCTTGAGCAGCCGCGATACGCGGACGGTCTCACTGAATTTAGCGATCCGTTCCGGCTCGGAAAAAGCCTGCCAGATATCGGCGATCGGGGCATCAAGCCGGGACGTGAACTCCATCGTCATGGTATCGGCCTGCTTATCGAGTTTCTCACTCAGGATTTCCTCAGACGGGCCCTCCCACTCAAGTGCAACCATCCGTATCTGGTAAAAGCGCCAACCGATAAAACCCAGACTGACAATGAGCACGGCCGCGAGGCCTAGGAATAGCTTTTTCATCTAGAAAGCTGTGCTGTTCTGGAAGGCTCGATAGACGGAGCCAGCGTCCTGGCAGCCGGTGTCATCAGCATGTTACCAGCCGATGGAATAGGAGCGCTAAAATAGATCGTCTCCTCTCCCTGGATATGACTCCGATTGAGGATGTAATCTCCACCCAGAGAGGGATTCCACACCCGCTCTGCGACCTGATAATTCGCCCCGGTCAACACATAGGCAAAGCCGCCGGTAATACCACCAAGGGCGGCATAGGCGAGTTTGGCCGGCACATAAAACACGTTTGCTGCCACTGTTGCTGTTCCAACAGCCACATCTTCAATATAATCGGCAGATACAGGCGCCGGGACGCTTAACACGAGTCCTAGCAAAGTCCCACACAACCCTGTTCGTAATGCTTGTCCCATGGCTTCCTCCTCACCCTTCCGTTTTCACCACACACCCTTGGGGGAGCAAACTGAGTAAATAGGTAAAGGCCCGGTCAACGTACTTCTTATCCTTTGACTCAAGCGTAATTTTTACCCGATATTCCGGATCATTGTTCTTGGGATAAGACCCAAGCAACAAATCTGGAAATTCACCCAGAGTCTCATTCAGAAACACTGCTATCCTACTCTCATATTCTCGCGTGTACAATACTTTGAGATGATACGGGTCGGCAGCAAAACGGCTCTTGAGCGCCAAAAATTTCTGACGGAAGATCTCAGGGATACCCGGCAGGATATAAATATTCTCAGCCTTAATTGTCGGAAAGCGAATCTTCTCATCGGCAATCAGCTCAGCGCCTTCGGGCGTATCGGCCATCTTCAAGTACGCATCATTCGCAGGCCGGCCATTGAGATATTCTCGTAATTTTTCTTCTAATACCGGATGACGAATGACCTTCTGCTGCAGTGCCCGCGCGACCCCTTCGATAGTGATATCGTCGTGCGTCGGACCAATGCCTCCAGAGGTAAACACGACGTCGAACTGCTGGTGAAAGTCGCGCACAGTTGCCGCGATCACATCGAGCTCGTCAGGAATAACGATGACCCGTTTGAGCGTGACCCCAACCTGTCGGAGTTCTTTGGCTAAAAAAGGCGAATTGGAATCGACCGTCTTGCCTGACAAGATTTCATTGCCAATGATAACGATCCCGGCATCAAGTTCTCGCACAGCTTGCACTATAAACCGATTTTTCGTTGGCTGGCAAGATTCACGCTTTAGCCTCTATCAGCCAGACCAATATTCAAATCTGTCAGGTCAGGGAGTTCGTGCAGCAAATACTCTTTCAGCTTTTTCTTGAGCCGGCTTTCGAGCTGACGTACCCGCTCACGACTAATCCCATATTGATCGCCAATATCCTGGAGCGTCAGGGGCTCTTCAGCTAAAAGTCGTTGGTTGAAGATAACCTCTTCTTTGCCTTCCAGCATACATGCAAAGTCGGCCATTTTCTGACTAATCAACTGCCGGTACTCAGAGGTCGATACTTCTTCTTCTGCTGTTAGACCCTTATCAGCAAGAAAATCCAGAAAGGTTGTGGACTCGTCTCCGGCATCGATCGGGGCATCAACCGAAAGGTCTCGGGCTGCCATCCGCTGCTCCATCTCCACGACCTCGTGTTCTTTCACCCCAAGGTTTTGAGCGAGCAATTTTGGCGCCGGAGAAAATCCCTCAGCCTCAAGCCGATCTTTTTCTCGTTGCAGATTAAAAAATAGTTTTCGCTGGGCTTGGGTCGTGCCCAATTTCACCATGCGCCAGTTATTCATGATGTAACGGATGATATAGGCTCGAACCCACCAGACTGCGTAGGACGGGAACCGGACCCCACGGTACGGGTCAAACTTTCGTATAGCATCCATCAGGCCGACATTGCCTTCTTGAATCAAGTCGAGCAAATTGCGAAACGCACGCTGATAGCTACGGGCAATCATGACCACTAAGCGCAGATTTGCGGTCACCAGACGGTAGGCAGCCTGAACATCTCCGTACTCTTTATATTGCACTGCAAGCTCATGCTCTTCTTCAGGAGAAAGCAGAGGATAACGACGAATCTCGGCCATATAACGACTCAGGGAATCCGTAGGAACAAGAGCGGTCTCCGTCTCGGAGGTATCTTCTTCTACCGTCCCACTGGCTTCGAGAGACGGGGCAGTACTCCCCTTTTGCTCCACCAACACAGGCTCTGAGTGGTCGCCTTCAGCGGTAACTGGAACAGCAGTGCTATCTATGACCTGACGTTTCATTGAATCAACAGTCTTTACTGAACGGAAAGAGGAGGATAAACGGCCCGCGCTATACCTGCGTCTAGATCTCAATGGAACAAAGAAAAGGGGCTGCTTCTACGCACACAGGGCGGTAGCAGGGGCACAAGCCTACGTTTCTTCGATCTGCTTCTGCGGATCTTCCTTCCACACTTTTCCAGCGGCAATCTCGCGCAGCGCCGTCACTACCTCTTTATTATCCGCTTGCACTAGAGGCAGAGATCCTTTGAGTAAGTCTTTGGCTCGCTGTGAGGCAATCACAACGAGTTCAAACCGATTAGGAATTCGAGCTAAACAGTCCTCAACAGTAATACGCGCCATTCTGACTCTTCCTTATGTGGGATTAAAAATGCAGGGTTAAAATGAGAGATCCAACTCTCTATTATACTAGTTTACCCGCCAAAAGAAAGGAAGCAAGAAACCGGGCGTTTTCCGACCTTGACAAGCGATACGGAGAGCGGTACTTCCGGTCCGGGAGAAAACTATGCGGTTTTGGGAACGTCTTGTTGGCTCTGAACAACCACAGCATAAAGATCAGCGTCTTTTACTACCGGAGCTTGTGACAAACTATCAAGCCGAAAGACAGCTTGCTAAGCAACTCCAAGTGCATGCAGAGCTTTCGCCGCATCAAGCAGGAGCAGACCAGCTCCGTGCAGCAGCGGAGGAACAAAACCGTATCGCCACACTCCTTCAAGACAAGATTGTCGAACTCGGAGGTGAGTGTCAGGAAGGTGAGGCGACTCCGAAAGAAGGTCAGAACCACTGGTCCCGGGTCGTCCATGATTTAGAGGACAGCAAAGCACTCACCCAAAAGTATAACGAACAGACCATCTATTGGGATCCGGATGTCTCGGATGCGGCGGAGTTCTTCTCGACCCTCAAAAGAGACAAGCAGCGCTTGAATGCCCTGCTACGCGATATCGCGCTCCGAGCCGACCCGCACGCCCTCGACTGATACGGGAGGTCTGCCCCTTCTCTATTCCTCGTCCTCCTGAGGCGCAAGATGATCCCGACTCATCGCACGGGGTGCGAAATGGCCTTGGACTGATGCAGCGGATGGAGGCGTCCAATTCTGTCCCTGTTCAGAGCGGAGGGTGTTCTGCTGGCCCTTGGGGCGCGCGTTCGATGGTTGATCTCGCCGCCACGACTTGTTTCGGCTTTGGCCGCCGCCCGAAGATTTGAGTCGATTACCGATAAATCCGACCCGCTCTTCGATCCGACGCAGTGTTCCGGTCACTGCTCCAAGCTGCTCTCCAATATTCTTCTGTATGAGCTTTGCAAACAAAACGCCGAGAGTCTCTGGTGTCATCTCTGCTGTTGACGACTTCGCTGTCAGCGCCGTCCGCAATGCTCCCATTTCAGCAACAAGCGCTGACAATCCCTGCGAGAATTTCTCCTCCAATGTTTCCAGCCGTTGCTGTAACGCCACGATCTCCTCCTGCACCGGAGGCTCATTCGTAGCCTGCACCGGAGGCTCATTCGTAGCACGAGTCCGCTTTACCGGACTCTTTCGCGTACGA
>CAUZQN010000082.1:0-8243 GCA_963581605.1 uncultured Binatia bacterium (SeqCode) | reverse complement strand
TCCTTACGCTTCGGGCGTTGGCTGATCGGCATCAAGCCGACGATCGCCAATTGGGAAACCGAGAGTGGCTTTCGGATTGGCTTTGCTGGCAACGGGTATTTCATTAACCGGATGAGCGAACTGGTCATCAGTGGCATGACCAGCAGTCTGGTGACGTCACTCGGGGCGGTGTTTGTCCTGACTGCACTCATGTTCCGATCCGTCACGGCAGGCTTGATTAATATCATTCCGATTAGTGTGGTCATCATCTTTAGCTTAGGTCTGCTGGGGCTGCTCCAGAGTCCATTGCAGTTGGGGAAATCCATCACCTTTGCGATGGTGATTGGGGTCGGAATCGATTATACGATTCACTTTCTGAACAAGTATCGCAGCAAAGTCCAGGAGGGCTTGATCGACCCGGAAGCGATTACCCTGGCGACCATGGCCACTTCAGGCAAAGCCATCTTTTTTAATGCCATCGTGGTCATGGGCGGGTTCGCCGTCTTGCTGGCTTCGAACTTTCTGCCTAATTGGCAACTGGGAGTGATGATGGTGCTGAACATAGGGGCATGTCTGGTTGCCTCGATGACGATCTTGCCGATGGTCCTGAATATCTTTAAACCGCGTTTTGTGTATGGCAAAGAAAGAGCGCCACGCACGGTAGCCCAAGAATCTGAAGCGTAATACCGGTGAACTCACTCTCTAGTGGCGCGTCCAAGTCGAAAGTGTACGTTGTCTTGCTGCCGTTCCCCCCTTCGACAATGCTCAGGGCGAACGGGAAGAGCGTTACTAGACCAGACCCGTTCGTACTGAGCCCGCCGAAGTATGAACGCGCACGAATGCACGACTTCTCAGTAAACGCAACACTAGCATCTACTGAGAAATGTCAGAAGTATAAGGAGCTACCGTAAGAATGGATTCATTTTTCCGTTGGATTATCCGCTTTCGTTTCTTGGTCATTGGCCTTGTTCTAGGCTGTACCGGCCTGGCTGCGGTCCAGTTGCAGTCGTTGCGCTTTGAAGGCGATGCCGACGCCTTTATCCCCAAAAATGATCCGGTCATGAGCTATAACGACCTAGTCGAAGAGCGTTTTGGCATGCGCGACCTGATTGTTATCGGGGTTCTTAATAAAAATCCGGACGAAAACGGGGTCTTTAACCCACGTACCCTGGCCACCATCAAAGAATTATCCGAAAAGATCGCGCTGCTGCCAGGCATCAAAGCCACCCGGGATGAAGACGTAGCAAGTGTGGCGACGCTCGATAATATCACCGGGACGGCGGACGGTATGGCCGTTGATCCGTTCATGGAAACGGTGCCTCAATCACAAGAGGCACTTGAAGCGCTCAAGCAGGCGCTGTTTCGCAACTCGATGTTCGTCAACTGGATCGTCTCCCAGGACGGCACCGGTATGCTCATCACGGCCAAAATGGAACCTGGCGGAGGGACTATCGAGGGCACGGCCAGACGGATGGCTATTTATACGACCATCCGGGATATGGTCGAGGCGAAAAAAGCGGCCGGCGCTCCAGAGGAATTCCATATTGCGGGCCAAGGCGCTCTGGAGGTCACCTTTGAGGAGGGGATGCGGCAGGACATGGAGACCTTCATCCCGCTCATTCTCGTGATTGTCCTCGGCACGTTGTATTTTACCTATCGGAGTGTGCGCGGTGTCTTGCTCCCTTTGGCGGTCGTCCTGGTCTCGGTGATTTGGACGTTGGGTATTATGGCTGCTGTCGGGATTCCCATGTATTCCATTTCCACCATGATGCCGGTTATCCTGATGGCGGTTGGAGTTGCGAATGGCATTCATATACTCAGCCGTTATTACGATGAGGTCTTGCAACATCCGGACGTTTCCTCAGTCGACGCGGTACTCGCCGCTATGGGAGAAATGTGGCAACCCGTGGTCTTCACCTCCTTGACGACGGCTGCTGGGTTTTTATCCTTCCTAACCGCCAGCATTCTGCCCATCCGCTATTTTGGCATCTTTACCTCTATTGGCGTCTTGGCCGCGATGGTCTTCTCCATCACCTTTTTTCCGGCTCTGTTGAGCCTCCTGCCGGTCAAAGTCAGCCGTGGCTTGCGAGCCCAAATGGGCCGCAGTGGTGACCTGGCGGCGACGGGCTGGGCGGCACGGACGCTCTCCCGCTTAGGCGTCGGCGTTGCGCGAAAACCAATAGTGGTGTGGGGAGTGACAACCCTTGTCATGCTGGTGTGTCTGTTTGGTGCGCAGCTCATTTTTGTAGATACCTCATTTATCAAGATGTCCGATCCAAACAGCCCGGTGCGGATTGCGGATACCGTCTTGGGCGAGACGTTCCAAGGCAATCTGCCGCTGTATATCGCGATTGAAGGGCATCAGCCTGATCTACTCAAAGATCCGGTGCTGCTCGCCAAACTCGACCGCCTCCAAGCCTTCGTCGAACAAGATCCGATCGTTGGTGGGTCTTTGTCGTTGGCCGAGTATATCAAACGCATGAACCGGGTGATGAACGAGGATCGTCCGGAGATGGAAGTGATTCCAGATTCGCAAGACCTCGTCGCCCAGTACTTGTTGCTGTATTCCTTCTCTGGTGATCCCGACGATTTTGATGAAATCGTGGATTACGACTATCAACACGCCAACCTGACGATATTTTTGCGCTCGGATAGCACCCAGGACATCAAACGCGTGGTTGAGCTTGTGCAAGACTTTGCCGTGCGTGAATTTGGATATGCCGAAGACAACGACAACGTAGATACCGGCGCACAGGACCCGTGGTCCATCCGCTTTGGCCGCTGGCTGGCTGGCATCGAGCCCACGGTTATTGGTTGGGAAACCAATAGCGGTTTTCGGCTTGGGATTGCCGGGAATGGCTATCTGACCACCCGTTTTAGCGAACTGGTGGTATCCGGGCAGCTGGCGAGTCTGGTCGTCTCCCTCGTGGCCGTCTTCTTCTTGACGTCGTTTATGTTTCACTCCTGGGTCGCTGGGCTGATCAATATTATCCCGATTAGTTTGGTGATGGTCTTCAGTTTTGGACTGCTCGGACTTCTCGGCATCCCACTTGAAGTTGGCAAATCGTTAACCGCCTCTATGGTGATTGGTATTGGCATCGATTATACAATCCACTTCCTGAATAAATACCGGATTAAAGTCCGCTCCGGCTTGACTGACCCTGAAGAGATTACCGCAGCTACCATGGCGACGTCGGGCAAGGCCATCTTTTTTAATGCACTAGTTGTGACGGCTAGCTTCTTAGTCTTTCTCACCTCAAACTTTCGACCTAATTTTTATCTTGGGGCGATGTTGTCGCTGAATATGGGCGCATGCCTCTTGGTGTCGATGACCGTCCTGCCAGCGATCCTGAATACGTTTAAACCGCGTTTTGTGTACGGCGAAAAGCCGGCGTCTGTGACGCCGCCGCAAACGGCTTACCGAGCAGTTTCAGCGAGAGAAGAAGAGGAAGCAATATAGAAAACCATGTGGACAATGACAATCGGACTCGGGTTGCTCGTCTTGAGCACGGCCCTAGCTGTCTCTGCGGAAGAAATTCCCGGCGAGCCGACGGGTCGTCAGATTGCGATCAATGTGGATGAGCGCGAGGATGGGGATGATCAGATTTCGGAGGCCACCTGGACGCTGACGAACAAAGCCGGCAAAACCCGCAAACGCCATACCTTGCGCTATTGGAAGGATTATGAGGGCGTGGATGGACTGTCCAGTAAGTCGTTTATTTACTTTGAATTTCCCCCCGATGTGAAAGACACCACGTTCCTCAACTGGCCCCAAGAGGACTATGAGGCGGACGATGACCAGTGGATCTATCTGCCGGCCTTGCGCAAAGTGCGCCGGATTGCCTCGGGCGATAAAGAGAATTCGTTTATGGGCAGCGACCTGATCTACGACGACATGGGGGATCGGGAAGTGGAGGAAGACAATTTCACGCTGCTGCGGGTTGAGAACGACAATGGGACCAAGATGTACGTGGTGCAGGCCATAGCGAAGAAAGAGAATTATATCTACAGCAAGCGGCTTGCGTGGGTGAATGCCGAGACGTGGACAATACCCAAGATTGAGTTTTATGATCGCAAAGGCCGCTTGCTCAAGATTATGATGTCAGACTGGGTGCAGATTGAAGGGATTTGGAATTGGGAGAAGCCGGTGGTGGAAAATTAGCTGACGGGCCATCGGACGCAGATCGATGTGAGCAAGGTGAGGTTTAATCAGGGCCTGAAAGAGAGCGTATTCACCGATGTGAATCGTCCGCGTCAGTTGCCCGTTGCTCTCCCAGTACGTACGTTTTCGCAACAGACTGGGATCATCGGTCGCCGGTTGGATATTGCCAGCTGTGTCGATAGCTCGCGTGCTAATCGTACGCACGCCATGAGCCGGATTCTCCCACTCTAGACTCCAGAATTTCCATGCGAACTCCGAGTCCTGTCCCTTGAAAATGCAGGCTGGTACCCAGCCACTGTCGTCGATTTTCACTTCGACGCGCCGGATCGGCGCTCCCCAAGCCGCCCCGTAGATCCGATGCTTACCCTCCAGACGGGTGACTCTGGCGGGCACAGAGTTGAGGCGGCCCCGACCAACCGACGTCTGGACCCAGACCGATTCGCCGTTGCGCACTTCCTCTCGAATGGTCAGATAGTCTTTCGCCATGAAACGTCCCATAAAGCGCGTGGCTCGAACCTCAATCCGCTTCAGCCATTTCACGTTGGCGATACCGTACCAGCCGGGGGTGATTAATCGCAGGGGGAATCCGTTGGGCGGTGGCAGCTCTTGGCCATTGACCGCATAACTCAGCAGAACATTGGGATGCAAAGCGTCTTCAAGCGACATGCTCCGGGCGAAATTCTGCTGCATGCTGACGGGCTCTACCAGAAACGGCTTGACCTCTTCTTCTCCCTCATCGCTTCCGAAAAAGACGATTTCAATCCCGTTTTCCAACACACCGGCCTCTTCTAGAATCGGTGCCAACGACGTTCCCGTCCATCTTGCGTTGTAGACCCCGCCCACAAACCAGGGGAAGCCACGATTCCCGGAACATTCTAAGGTGAAGTCTATCTATCGGCGTGGAAGCGCCTTGAGTTCACTGAGGGTGTAGGTCCGGGGTCGTTTCACTAAGCCTGTGATTTCCAGACTGTACGTATCAGGCGCAATTTCAGGCATGCCATAATGACTCGCCCGGAAGAATTGGTCGGTCGGAGTGATCCAGGAGTCTTGCTGTTCCCAGTTCAGGAGATTCATATCCGGAGCTGGAGGGTCAGGAGGTGGGTCACTCCATGGAATG
This sequence comes from uncultured Binatia bacterium (SeqCode), assembly GCA_963581605.1. Lineage (GTDB taxonomy): Bacteria > Desulfobacterota > Binatia > Bin18 > Bin18 > Bin18. The sequence continues at coordinate 2,985 of CAUZQN010000082.1, read as the reverse complement.
ACCCGCTCGCCTTCTGCTAAAGGAAGGAAATTCGCAAAAAGGGACGAGGGAAGCAGCGCCACCCCTGCGACTGCGGTGCTCCCTTTGATCAATAGATCTCTGCGTGAAATTGCCTGTTCATCAGGCATAGATGGGACCCTCAACACTAATATCTTCGTCAATATCTTCCCAGTGGATTCCTTGTCCCTTGCCTATCAGCCTCCAGCGGCCGCGTTCTTCCCTGGTTGCATGGAACAGCCGAGGATACCAGGCCAGCGGGACAGAGATGGTTCGGCCATCGTTGAGGTCGACCCTGAGCGTGTCAGTGGTCAGTGTAACGCCAGCGGCGTTGGGAACCGTCATCTCAACCGCGGCAATACTCATTCCATGCCTCCAATAATTCCGTGAAGAAACGATATGGCCCGACTCTGAGTATCGTTGGCATTTAGCCCATGATCATGTCGATTTCCTGGTCTGACGTCTAGAGCTTACCGAGAGCGCCCCCCAGGAAAACTTGGTTCCTTCTTCTTCAACTGCCGCTGCCTTCTTCAGCGTGCTGGCTAACGGAGACCTCTCACACGTCGCGGGACGCGATTAAGGTGGAGTGGAAAGTTAGGCTGGGTGGAGCGCCAATTTTCCTTAACCTTTACTTCCATACTACGTCCCCCAATCCTACGAACTTATCCACTCCAGCATCTTGCAGTATACGTTGACAGCTCTGGGGCTTCTCAGTAGACTGCATCGTCACTCCACTAAAACGCTCTTTTGGTCGGCACTGCGGGACAATAGTAGGGTGCTCAATGACGGAAAAAGTGCTGGCATGCGCTGTAGGACGTGCCCGGATGCAGCCGGGCGATCTTGTCGTCTGCGAGGCCGACCGTCCCGCCATGATCGGCCGTAATTTTTATCCTACGCGCCCCGAGTGGTTTTCCATGAGGAATCACCATGACTGACACACAACTCAATCGCACTAGCGCCCACATCACCCAGCCCAAGTCACAAGGGGCGTCTCAGGCTATGCTGTACGCCACGGGGCTGACCGAAGCAGACATGCAGCGCGCGCAAGTCGGTATCGCCAGCGTGTGGTACGACGGCAATCCGTGCAACATGCACCTGAACGACTTCGCCACGAAGGTCAAAGAGGGCGTGGTCGCCGCCGACATGGTCGGGATGCGTTTCAACACCATTGGGGTGTCCGACGGCATTTCTATGGGCACTAGCGGTATGAGCTTCTCGCTGCAATCGCGCGACCTCATCGCCGACTCCATCGAAACCGTTATGGGTGCGCAATGGTACGACGGCCTCATCACAATCCCTGGCTGCGACAAAAATATGCCCGGCGTCATCATGGCGATGGGACGTGTGAATCGCCCGGCGTTGATGATCTACGGTGGCACCATCCGCCCTGGTCACAGCGGCGGGAAGACGCTCGACATCGTGTCGGCGTTCCAGTGCTACGGCGAGTATATTGCCAAAACGATCACCGACGCCGAGCGCCAGGATGTCGTCCGGCACGCCTGCCCCGGCGCCGGGGCGTGCGGCGGTATGTACACCGCCAATACCATGGCCTCAGCCATTGAAGCCATGGGCATGAGCCTGCCGTTCAGCTCCTCGATGCCGGCCACCGAAGCCGGCAAGCTAGACGAGTGCCTCCGGGCTGGACAGGCGATGCGCGCCTTGCTGGAGCAGGACATCAAACCGCGCGACATTATGACTCGTCAGGCGTTTGAAAACGCCATGGTTATGGTCATGGCGCTCGGAGGCTCTACCAACGCCGTGCTGCATCTGATCGCTATGGCCCGGGCTGTTGATGTAGAACTGACCATCGACGACTTCCAGGCGGTGAGCAATCGCGTGCCGTTTCTGGCCGATCTCAAACCCAGCGGCAAGTACGTGATGGAAGATCTGCATAACATCGGCGGCACCCCGGCAGTGATGCAGTATCTCCTGGACCACGGGCTGCTGCATGGTGACAGCCTTACGGTGACGGGCAAGACCCTGGCCGAAAATCTGCGTGATCTCCCGGGACTCCCGGATGGACAGGACATTATTCAGCCGCTCGAACGTCCAATTAAAGAAACGGGGCATATTTGTATTCTCAAAGGCAATCTCGCCCCAGGCGGGGCGGTGGGCAAAATTACCGGCAAAGAAGGTTTAGTTTTCACTGGACCGGCTAAAGTCTACGACTCAGAAGAGGATATGCTGCATGCGCTCGAACGCCATGAGATCAAACAAGGCGATGTCGTGGTCATTCGCTTTGAGGGGCCGAAAGGCGGACCGGGCATGCCGGAAATGCTGACCCCTACGTCAGCCCTGATGGGTGCGGGTCTGGGCGGCGGGGTCGCGCTATTGACCGATGGACGTTTTTCCGGAGGCTCACACGGTTTCCTCATCGGTCATATCGTACCCGAAGCTCAGGAAGGTGGCCCGATCGGCCTGATTAAGGACGGCGACATCATCACCATCGATGCGAAGCAAAACAGCCTTGACGTTGCCGTCAGTGATGAGGAGATGGCACACCGTCGGGCACAGTGGACCGTGCCACCGTACAAGGCGACACGAGGGACGCTGTACAAATATATCAAGAACGTGAAGAATGCCTCCGAAGGCTGCGTGACGGACGAATAAACTCTTCGCGCCTCCCCCGCCAACGGCTCGTAGCGTCACGAGGGCGTCTGCTTGTTGATGCTGCTCATCCATAAGCCCTCAGGTTACCTCTTCCCCTGCCTTCTCGCATATCTGATGTCGCTCTGCGATTTTGCAAGTAAGACTCGCTCTATGTCTTTTGGGAGATATTCTGTTCACTCAATAGTAAAGATCTGACCCCCAAATACTACTGCGGAAGGAGGTTCATTAGTCGAGTCTGACCCTATATACCTCTAACGATCACACCGCGCTCGGCTAAGAGTTCTTCCACTTCGCGGAAGCTGAGCGAGAAGCGGTGGTAGAGCCAGACAGCGTGGGCGTTAATCTCAGGCGGAAAGCGGTGATTCTTATATGAGTCTG
>CAUZQN010000081.1:0-8244 GCA_963581605.1 uncultured Binatia bacterium (SeqCode) | reverse complement strand
CCTAGAGTCTGCGCCGACCAGAACTCGGATACGCGCCAGGCTGGCTGATGCGCTCTTGCCTGACTCATTACTCAAAATATGCAAATTTACACCAAGATTCTCATTGGGATGGTAGTCGGTACCCTACTGGGTATTTTTCTTGGACCCAATTCTCTCTTCCTGACCCACGATCTGTATAAGATTCCTGACCCCGCGCGCGTCGTCTTTCAGCAAGACCCAGCCGATCAGTCCTCTCGGACTCAGCTCCCGGCGGGTATTCCAATCCGTATGATGCTGCTCGAAACCCGCCGAGAGACACGTCAGGATCTCATCGGGGAAGAGACAGAGGTTCCCGTTTGGGCCAAAGTCCAGTTTCCCTTTAATAGAAAACTCGCCCTGGCTGACCAGTCCGGCCAACTCAGTCAGCGGCTCGGAGTTGCCTCACCAAGAAACAAAGTCGAAGGTTGGTTGCAGATTAACACCACCCCGTTAGAAGGTGGTGGATTTGCCTCTTCGCCACGCCCGATCAGCCAAATTGGCGATCAAGTCATTACCGTACTGCGACCAGCGGGTCAGTTATTCATGCGGCTGATCAAAATGGTCGTCGTCCCACTGGTCTTTGCCTCCCTCTTTGTTGGCGTCGCCGGCTTAGGCGACATACGCAAACTCGGACGCCTCGGCGGTCGCACCCTCGGCCTCTACCTTGGCACGACAGCCATTGCCGTCTCCATAGGCCTTGCCTGCGCATACGTGATTCAACCCGGCCAATTTATTGATCCCGCCGATCGTACGCTCCTCCTGGCGCAATTCGGTACAGCAGCCGGAGATCGACTGACCGCCGCCGCAGTCGCTCCGTCGACAATAGACACATTATTATCGATTATCCCAACCAACCCGGTCGAATCTCTCGTCAGCGGCAATATGCTGCAGATTATTTTCTTTGCCATTATTCTTGGGGTGGCTATTACTGCGCTGGGACCGGATGAGGGCGCGATTGTCATCACTCTTTTCGAAAAAATCCAGAATGCCATGATCGTTATCATCCAATGGGTGATGGAGCTGGCTCCGTATGGCGTGGCGGCTCTTGTCGCAGAAGTGATCGGCACCAGCGGGGTCAGCGTCTTGACCGCATTGCTGGTATACGCGGGCACTGTGCTGCTCGGCCTCGCCATCCATGCCGGCATTGTGTATGGCGGTTTGGTGCGCTTTATCGGACGCATTCCATGGGGCGCATTCATGCGCGCGGCTCGTCCGGCTCAACTCATCGCGTTTTCCACGTCGTCTTCATCCGCAACTCTGCCTGTTTCCATGGAATGCGCAGAAAAAAATATTGGCGTAAGCAAGCCCGTCGCCAGTTTTGTGCTGCCGCTCGGTTCGACGGTCAATATGGATGGCACAGCGCTCTACCAAGGTGTTGCCGCGATTTTCATTGCTCAGGTTTTTCAAACCGACCTTTCGTTAGGTAGCCAACTCAGCATTGTCCTGGCAGCCACAATGGCCTCCATAGGCGCGGCGGGCGTTCCCGGTGCGGGCATGATTACGCTCGCCCTGGTTCTCACTTCAACTGGCATTCCGACTATCGGCTTGGCCCTGATTCTCGGTGTTGACCGGATCCTTGACATGTTTCGGACGGCAGTCAATGTGACCGGGGACTTAGCCGTGACCACGGTCATGGCAACAAGCGAAGGAGAAAAGTTGCAGCTCCACGCCTCGTCACCAGATTCGTAGGGGCGGGCGACCCGTACACGGAACCCAACTATGAGTGAACTGCTCTTTGAACGCGAGGGATCAATCGCCACTGTGACCTTTAACCGTCCTCAGGCGCGCAATGCCCTGACCTGGGGTATGTACCAAGCACTAGAAGACGTCTGTGACAGTGTCGATCAAGACGATCAGATCAAAGTCCTGATCCTCCGTGGCGCCGGTGACAAGGCGTTTGTCTCGGGCACCGACATCAGCCAGTTCACCGCATTCAAAACGGCTCAAGATGCCATCGGATATGAGCAAAAGCTGGAGCGTCTCATCAGCCGGCTGGAAACCGTCAAGAAGCCCACTATCGCCGCCATTCAAGGTTTTGCCGTGGGCGCAGGCGCCGCCTTAGCCCTGGTGTGTGATTTACGTTATTGCAGCCCAGACAGCCAGATTGGATTTCCGATTGCGCGCACTTTGGGGAATTGCCTCACGGTTGCCATCCATGCCCGCATTGTTGACGTCATAGGCCCAGCCAGAACCAAAGAACTGATGTTTCGGGCGAGATTGGTGAACGCGGACCAAGCACTGCAACTCGGCTTGGTCAATGAGATTTTTGAAGCGAGCCAGCTTGCTGACCAGGTCCGTCACATCGCCCAGGAAATCTCTCAGCATGCACCCATTACCCTCCAAGTCACCAAGGAAGCCGTCCGACGCTTACAACAGTATCGGCGATCGATCGGCGAGGACATGCTGGGAGAGGATCTCATTGTCCGCGCCTATATGAGCGAAGATTTTCGGGAAGGCGTGAGTGCGTTTCTGGCCAAACGTAAACCAAATTTCCGCGGACGCTAAAGAGCAAGCAATCCAACTACAGAGCCATCTCAAAGCGCATGCCAAAGACAACGGCATCGTGGAGGTGGGGGTCTGTCCCCGGGTTCACCACGTAGGCCAAAATCGGCTGAAGCGCGAGCCAGGGTGTGAGTTGTGCCCGGTAGGTCAATTCAAAAGCGATTTCCGAATTCTCGACCGGACTGCCCAGCCTACGTTGGGCCTGCTTAAAACGCCGCCCATTGTGCGCTGCCGCAATACCAAAGCCAACCTCATCCTCATCACGCCCGGGCAGTAGTCCAGTATAGACGGCCCCACCACCGGTGTAGAGTGAAATTTGGTTTACCGCTGAGTCCGCGAAGCCAATGCGGACAAAAAATGTCAAGGCTTGATCTTGGTGCTCCGGCTCGTTCCAGACTGTATATTCGGCTAAGCCGTAGACGCCGTGATTACCCCTCCGTTTATATGTCTTTCCCTGGTCCGCAATCGTCCGAATAGCATCGAATTTTTCCGTGTAAAACCACCCGCCCACAGTAATCTTTCCGCGGTACGGGATCTCATATCCCCGCCCTATGCCTCGTCCGTATTCTTCCTCATCCGTCCCAATCAGATACGCGGCTTCGGTTGTGACGAGCAGACCGTCATCCCTGCCAAAGATAATCTGGGTGCCATGCGGATCTTTCGGATCGCCCGCAGCCCCATCAAGGACGGCAGCTTGGAGATACAGTCGGGCAAGGGGGCGGGTAGCGAGACGAATGCCGAAAGATGTGGTCGGAAAAATCGACGGCCCATTCGCTCCGCTCTGTGAAAAATCAGGAGCTGTCCCAAATGAACTCTGCACAAACAGCTGCGCCGACTCCGCATAGTCAAACTCGGCACTCACATCGTACAGACCAACCAGGAGGGAATATCGATTATCGAAAAAGTTTTGCTGGACCCAGGCTTCATATAATTTCCACGTCGCCGGCGCCTCAATATTACTAATGGTTTGATAATCTCCGACAAAACTACTCGGGTCATCACCCTGGTTGCCGAGGCCATACACGAAGATACTGGCCCCCTGCCAGCCGAATGCCGTCTCAGCATCCAGGGTCAATTGCAGGTCGACGTTATCCAGGTAGGCGGTTTTTCGAGAGCGCCCGCCGCTCAGGTTAGACCACACTTCTCCGATATAACCCAGCTCAAACGTGAGTCCCCGCTCTTGCAAGGTCGAACGGAGACCACTCCAGTCGCCACTGAGTGTCTCCTGGGAAAACAAAGACGAGGGGAATTGCGCAAACGCGAACGTCCCGGCATTCAAGACACAGAACATACACACAAGCAATGCGAAAAATCGTTTCACTGAATCTAAAGACCTGTCCTTATTGCGCTGAGACTATCAAGCGCCGGGCAGTAGTCTGCCGTTTTTATAGTTGGCCAGCCGAACCGCCTGCTTTCAAGCCCCACGGCCCTATCGGAAGCGGGCCACACGCAGCGACAATCGTTTTCAGCATCGAGCCAGACGCCAAGGCCAAACTGAGGTGCACAAAGAAACGCGCAAGAAAACAGTGGTGGTAAGACACCGCTTCTCAGAGCGAGTCAGTTACAACACCAACAGACTCGCTAGACCGAGTAAGAGTCCCATGCTGATCACGTCGGTTGTCGTGGTCAGGAAGATGCTGGAGGCGGTGGCAGGGTCAGCACCCATTCTCTTCAGAACGATGGGGACGAGCGTGCCAAATATTCCGCTGGCCATACAGCTCCCAGTCATGGCCAGCAAGACCACCAGACTCAGAGTCAACGCAGCCGGGTTTCCCGCATTAGAGGCGTACCAATACATCACCCCGCCTGCGACCAGGCCGACAATCGCGCCATTGAGTAAGCCTAAAAAGGCCTCCTTCCAAACCATCGCCCCGGGGGAATCCTCAGCCAAGTCACCCAGCGTCAGACCACGCAGCGTCACGGCAAGCGCCTGGCAGCCGGTATTGCCGGACTGTCCGGCGAGGACGGGCAGAAAGACGGCCAACACCACAACCTGGTCAATAGTCTCTTCGAAAATGCCGACAACGGCCCCAGCCACAAAGGCGGTCAGCAAATTGAGCTGGAGCCAAGGGTGGCGCATCTTGAGCGAGCGCGGCCATGGAGTTGAAGCACGCTCCTCTTTCTCGACGCCGACCATGCTACCGGCCTGGACGATAATCTCAAAGACGTTCTGCTCGAACAGATTCTCGCCCCGGATCAAGCCGATAAGTCGTCCCTGTTCATCGCACAACGGATAGACCGGGAAATGGCGCGCAACGCCGAGCTTCATCGCATCGCTTACAGACAAATCAGGGGAAAAACTGAACGGATCACCCAGCATAATGTCTGCCAATTTTTGCTTGTGGTCGGCGAGGAGCATTTCACGCATGACCACGACACCGATCAGTTTGTCCTGCTCGTCGGTCACATACAAATAGGTGATGAATGCTTTTCGGACTGCGTGACGCAGTTGTTCAATAGCTTCGGCCACGGTGGTATGGGTATTCATGACGCCGACGGGAAGTTCCATAATACGGCCTATGCTGTGTTCTGGATAGCGCGCGTTGACTTCCCATTGTGCGAGTTTGTCAGGAGTGGTTGCAGCACGAACTGTGGCCACACGGTCCGTCGGGAGCCATTCTAGCAGATCCAACACCTGGGGGCCGTGCAGCCTCTCAAGCACTGCCGCTATGACATCGTCAGCCTCTCGTCCAAGGATGAGAGCAGCCGCAGAGGTGTCCTGCCCTCTGAGGTCGTGTATGAGTCCGTCTATCGTGTGGCGTGTATCGTGGTCTGTTAATAATTGCTCCATAGTGACGTCATCCCCCTCCACATTGATATTTCCTTGGATATTCCCTTGAGGGGAGAAGCCCGTACCCAGTACGCGGCCACCCCCATATATGCCATTCTATTCAGCCCAGGCAGTTTCCTTAAAATAGCAAGTGACGCGTGATGTTACCAACGCAGCGGGCAAGGGGGAATTGCGCAAAAGATACTGTCGCGGCATTCAAGATAAAAGAAACCCTTACAACAATGGCCAGCATCCTGTCCTTCAGCACAAAAAACTGCCCGTATTGCACCGAGACCATTAAGCGCCGGGCAGTGGTGTGCCGTTATTGTGGCTATGATTTACGGACCGGTAAACCAACTAGGCCGAGCCTTGCTGCCTTACAAGTGTCAGAAGACGGTCAGCTCACTCACGATCAAGATTCAGCTGGCACAGCTGGTACAACCTTGGGCTGTGGCGTGTTCATTGTGGGCGCCCTCCTCTTCCTCGGGGTGTGCGCCGCTTTAATCCTATTCTTCAAGCCGGATCTTTGGATGCAATAGACTATCCCGTAGTTTTTTCAAAAAAAGAGCAGTCCAGCTATGACAGTCACCTATAAAAATAGAATGAAACGGAGCAACACATGCCGCTCTCAGGAGTGAAAGTCGTCGAGGTCGGACTCAATCTAGCCGGTCCTTTAGCCGGGGTCATCATGGCCGATCTGGGCGCGGATGTCATTAAGGTTGAACGACCGGAAACCGGCGATGACGCCCGTGCCTGGGGTCCTCCGTTTGTTGACGATGCCGCCCTGCCCTTCCACAATATGAATCGCAACAAACGTTCGGTTGTGGTGAATTTCAAAAATCCGGAAGAAATGGAACGCCTGTACACCCTCATCGAGGGGACGGACATTTTCTTACACAACTTACGACCTGGCGTGACCGAACAAGTCGGCTTAGAAGCAGACGTTCTGCTGTCGCGCAATCCCCAACTCATCTATTGCGCTGTGACCGCCTTTGGACACACAGGACCACTGAAGCAAAAACCGGGCTATGAGATTCTGCTCCAGGCGTTTGGCGGGCTCATGAGTCTGACCGGTCAGGAAGACGGTCCGCCCGTCCGGATGGGCACGTCGGTGGTAGATTATGGAACCGGCATGTGGACGGCCATTGCGGCGCTGGCCGCACTGCGCAAACGGGATAAGACGGGACGCGGTTGTGTCATCCAGACATCACTGTTTGAAACGGCCGTCTTCTTAATCAGCACGGCTCTGGTGCAATATAAAAAGACGGGCAAAGCCCCGGCTCGACACGCAACCGGAAGTCCGCGTCAGGTCGCCTTTGGGGCATTTGAAACCAAAAACGGTCCCTTAGTACTAGGCGTAGCGAATAGTCGTCTTTTTTTCAAATTGGCCAAGGTCCTGGGCCGCAAAGAATGGACAACGGACCCACGTTACCAAACGAATGCAAATCGGATGGAACATCGCGACCATCTGATTCAAGAGATCAAGTCGCATATATTGCAAGAAACAAAAGAAGTCTGGATGAAACGGCTTGAAGCAGCCGGCGTTCCCTGCGCACCCATTCTCTCCATTCCTGAAGTCCTGGCCCAGCCGCAAACGCAGGCTATGGACATCATGCGCCCTATGCCTGGAGCCGACCTTGAGATCATGGCTTTACCCTTTTCGATAGACGGCAAACGGCCGGATTTTCGCTCGCGCGCCCCCAAGCTGGGAGAGCACACTGCAGAGGTATTCGGCCTCAAGCCCCCAAGAGATTCCGAAGACTAACACATGTGCCTAGAGGCGTATGACAGGGCCCGCAAAAATTTAACAATCAACCGTTTGCAGCTTTAAGAGAGATAAACCATCTAGAAGCATCGCAGGGGATTGCCTATTCTGATAATTTAGGTACATCCTATGACAAGAAAAAAGAAGAGAAGGAGAAACATTGATGTCAGACCCTGACCAGCCTGTATCAGCCTCGGGCACGCAGGATGATGACCCTGCCGAACGGTTGGCCCAACACTTACTGCGCCAGCCGCATGACCTGATAGATGCAAGACGTTTGTTCCAACGCTTTCAGGTCACTACGCAAGAATTCCAGCGAGCCCTTACCAGATTAGAGGATCTGCGCCTCACAGCAGACATGCAGCCTCACCCCGCGTAGCCAGCACGCCTTGGGCATTCGGTTCCTCGCTCGGCCGCGCGGGAGAGTGCGGCGAGATGGGAGGAAACCAATGCCCAAATTCAACCTTGGATTCAAATATCAAATCGGTCAACACGTCACTCACACCGGCGATGTGCAGCCCGCACGGCAGCCGGCGGTGGCTCGCTATACTGTAGTGTCCCAGCTCTTGGAAACAGGGCCACGTGGCCCGGAACACTTTTATTATCTCCGTCGCGAAGAGCAGCACCTCACTACTGATGGACAAATCCGCGCCTCAGAAGCCCACCTGGCCCCTGCAGCGGGTGAGGATGAATAGGAAATCAGCATGGTCGAAGTGAACGGCATTGCGCATATTATTTTGACTGTCAGTCAGTTCGAAGAATGCCAAAAATTCTATAAGAAGCTCTTGCCGTTTCTCGGCTTGAAGCTGGTCTTCGACGGTAAAGACATGTGCTACCACGTTGGCGCCCGTACGGCTGTTGGCATACAGCCCTGTGCCCCTGAACATCAAGACGAGCGTTTTATCCAGGCTCGGGTCGGGCTGCATCATTTCTGTTTTCGCGCACGTTCTCGGGAAGATATTGACCAGATCTACAGCCTGCTCCAAGAGATGGGGGCAAAAATCGTCACTCCGCCCGAAGAAGGTCCTTGGGCACCGGGATACTATTCTGTCTTGTTTGAAGACCCGGACGGCAGCCGGATCGAGGTGAATTACGTTCCGGGTAAGGGCGTGTTAGCCAAAGACGCGGGGTTTAATCCTGGGGCGGATCATGGGTAGTCCAGGACTCACGCACGAGTTTCTCCAGTTTC
>CAUZQN010000080.1:0-8263 GCA_963581605.1 uncultured Binatia bacterium (SeqCode) | reverse complement strand
CACAACAATGCCCCACTGCGCGCCATGCGCGTGAGCAGCGACCTCACCGATCGGGGCAATATTCATAAACACGACCTGATTGTCTTTCGCCTGCGAAATCCAGCCTTTCACTCCCTTAAAGGCGATATCTGCTTCGGGTAAGTCTCGAATCATTTTGGCAAATGGATTTTTAGCCATAGTGGAACTCCTTTTCGGGGAGGGCAGACACATTGGTCTGCCCCTACTATTGCTTAAAGTGCGGAATCACCTCAGCCCCAAATTGGCGGATACAGGCCACCACGCGCTCTGGCGCCGGACCGAGCGGTAAACGAAAACGCATGATGATGTAATCAGCGCCGACCACATCGCGCCACATCTCGAGTTGTTCGATGCACTCACTGGGTGAGCCCATGACTAAATATTTACTCAACTTCTCAACCGTAAAATCCGCCTCTGAGGTGAACTCTTCATTGGGAGATAAGAGGTTCCAGCGCCAGTAAAAGAGCATCTCCTCGACCCAGAGCGGCCCAAAAGTTTCTGCCGCTTCTTTGCGCGTGGGGGCAACCCAACCGTCACGCATCAGGACGACTTTCGGTTTGCGCCCGTGCTCGGCCGCACTCTCACGGTACTGGTCGGCTTGTTGTTTCAGATTGGGAATCGGGTCCCAGAAAGGCAAAATCCCCCATGCATCCCCGAGGCGTCCCGCCCGTTGAATGGCTTCCGGATAGGCCGCGCCGATCCACAACGGCGGACCACCGGCCTGATAGGGCTTGGGCGTCAGCATGACATCGTCGTATTGAAAGCGTTTGCCGTGATAGGAGAACGGCTTGTGGCTACTCCAGGCCAGTCGCAGAATATCTATGCTTTCTTCAAAACGAGAAAAGCGCTGCTTATAGGGTTCGTTGAACAGTCGAAAATAATCCGGATGGTAGCCGAGCCCAATGCCTAGTACGACGCGGCCTTTTGACATGAGGTCTATCATGGCCACATCTTCGGCCAGGTGCATGGGATTGTAATACGGCGTTTGCAGAACAAATGTACCCAGATCTACCCGATCGGTCCGCGTGGCGTAGCCGGCCAGCATCATCAGCGGAGGGGGAAACATCGTCTCTGTACGATGATGCCGTTCGGGCAAAAAGATGCCGTCAAAGCCGGCCTTTTCAGCCTCAATGCCTTCGTTGAGGAGTTGGTCACAGAATGCAGCTGCGGCTTCAGGTGAGGGTTCGGGTTGATTGTACGGCCCGCCATGGGTGTCAGGCATATAACCGATTTTCATACGTCTTCCTCTCCGATTCTCTCCTTCACCGATTCGTCGATCCTTTCCTCAGTACGACTTGGGCAACCCCAATACGTGCTCGCCAATATAGTTGAGCACCATCTCCTGGGAGATCGGAGCGATACGGAACAGGCGCGCTTCGCGCCAATAGCGTTCGACATCGTATTCCTTGATATAGCCATACCCGCCGTGAGTCTGAATGGCTCGGTCTGTCGCCTCACAGGCTGCTTCTGCTGCCATGTATTTGGCGATATTGGCTTCTTTGCCACACTGCTGGCCTCGGTCGTATAAGCTGGCGGCCTTATAGACCATGAGTTCAGCGGTTTCGAGTTTGGCAAAGGATTCGGCCAGTGGAAACTGAATGCCCTGATTCTTTCCAATCGGACGACCAAAAACCACGCGCTCTTTGGCATACTGGACAGCTTTCTCAACCGCCCGCTTGCCCATGCCGACACACTCGGCGGCAATCAGAATACGTTCCGGGTTAATGCCATCGAGCAGGTAGTAAAAGCCCCGGCCTTCCTCACCAATAAGATCTTCTTTTGGTACGTACAGGTTGTCGATAAACAACATGTTTGTATCAACGGCTTTCCGGCCCAGTTTGTGGAGTTCGGTCACCTCCACGGCTTCTGGGTCAATGTCCGCAAAGAAGAGGCTGATGCCCATGGTCTTTTTGTCCACCTCGTCATACGGCGTGGTCCGCGTCAGCAGCAGCATTTTCTTGGACTCTTGGGCCTTGGTGATAAAGACTTTCCGCCCGTTGATGATATAGCCGTCGCCACTCTTGGTCGCGAACGTGCTGATCTGGGTCGTATTCGTGCCCGCGTCAGGCTCGGTCACCGCAAACGAAACATGAAGCTCGCCACTGAGTATGGGCGCAAGATATTTGTCCTTGGCCGCCTGGGTGCCATATTTAATCAGCGGCTCCAGACCGAAGATACCTAAATGGATGGACGAGCAGGCTTGGGTCCCACCGCCGGATTCGGCAACCGTTTGCATCACCAGCGCTGCTTCCGTAATGCCGAGCCCGGCACCGTCATATTTTTTCGGAATAGTAATCCCCAACCAGCCTCCGTTAGCAAAGGCTTGATAAAAGTCCCACGGGAATTCCCCGCTCTCATCCCGTTCGCGCCAGTATTCGTCCGGGAAGCGCGAACACAAGGCGCGCACCTGTTTGCAGATTTCTTGTTGTTCATCTGTAAGCTGAAAATCCATGCGGACATCCTCCTGTATGCGCACCATCACTACCACTTGGCCGACGCCCTGCCAATTCCTGCTCAATTCCTTGCGTGCAGAAACCGCCTCAGCTAAGGTGCGGGCCGATCAACTGAAGAAGTCCGATGAATTGCAGCAAGGAGGCATCTATGGCAGGACGATTAGACGGAAAAGTCGCACTCGTAACAGGCGGGGCAAGCGGCATTGGCGCCGCCCACGTGCGCGTATTCGCTGCTGAAGGAGCCAAGGTCGTGGTAGCGGATGTACAAGAAGACAAAGGGCGTGAAGTTGCTGACAGTGTCAACAACGCTGGTGGCGTAGCCGTCTTCGTGCGTCTGGATGTGACTAATGCCGACGACTGGCAAAATGCAGTCAATGCCGCGATCTCACAGTTCGGCAAGCTGACCACGCTCATCAATAATGCGGGTGTGTATTGGCCCGGTGGGGTTGAGGAAGAAACAACGGAAAAATGGAACAAGATGTTAGCGATTAATCAGACCGGTGTCTGGCTCGGGATGAAAACGGCAGTGCCGGCTCTGCGTGATTCCGGCAGTGGCGTCATTGTGAACATTTCATCGCTGTACGGGCTGATCGGGAGTCCCGGTTCGATTGCCTACCATGCCACGAAGGGGGCGGTGCGCATTATGACCAAAGCTGCGGCGCTGGAGTATGTCCGGCAAGGTATTCGAGTGAACTCCATCCATCCAGGTCAGATTGATACGCCGATCTTGGCTGGTCTCACGCCCGAACAAAATGAGCAGATCAAAGAAGCCACCCCCATGGGCCGGCTTGGCCGACCGGAAGAAATTGCCTTTGGCTCACTCTACCTGTGCTCTGATGAAGCGTCCTACACCACGGGTATTGAACTGGTGATCGATGGCGGCTGGTTTGCCCAGTAAACGGCCGGGGAGGAAACAATGAACCGACGTAATCAAATTGCTATGACGCCTGAGGAGCTCACCGTCTACCTCGCTGAAGCACGCAATATGGCGCTGTGTACCGTGGGCAGGGACGGCTATCCGCATGTGGTCGCCATGGCCTATATGGCTAAGGACGGCATTATTTATATGACTTCTTTTAAGAAGGCGCAGAAAGTTCTGAATGCCAAAAGAAATAAAAAAGTGGCGGTCATGGTCGAGTCTGGACTTGCCTATAGCGACCTCAAAGGCGTCTTGATTCGGGGTGACTGTGAAGTCCTCGAGAATCTAGAGGAGGTGTGGCAGATCATGAAAGAGATCCGGGATTTTCAGGGGACGGTTGTGAGCCCATCGGAGGATGCTGTCCTGAAAGAGCGGGCCAAAAAGCGTGCCGTCCTCAAGATCAGACCAGTCAAAACGTCAAGCTGGGATCACACTAAGTTGCCGACTGGGGTGTACTAAAAGCCGCTCGTAAAACGACGCAACAGTCAGCGCGGGCATCGTGGATGCTTGACCCCTGCTCGATCCTCGCGCTAAGATTCCAGTTGACCAGTTTTTTGGTCAACTGCGGAAAATCCTTATGTCTCAGACTCTTCCCATATCAGAAGTAAAAGCACGTCTGCCTGAACTCGTGACTGGAGTGGAAGAACGTGAAGAGGAAATTGTGGTGACACGCAGAGGGAAGCCGGCCGCTGTCCTCATCAATTTTGCTGAGTACGAGCGTCTTAAAGAGACGCTGGACGTCTTGAGTGATCCGGTGTTGATGCGCCAGATTCAGGAGAGCCAAAAATTTTACACTCAGGGAGGAAAGGGGGAGTCGTTTGAAGATGTTTTTGGCGAGCCGCTTTCCCCTGATAAAAAACGTCGGCGATAATGGCTCTATTTCGGCCAGATATCCCACCGCATATTGCTGAGAGTATCCGACACTTTCCTCTAGATCTCAAACGGAGCATTAAACAGGCCATTCGGTCTCTGAGCACCAATCCTGCTACAGGGAAGCCGTTGGGAAAAGAATTGGAGGGATTCCGGAAGTATCGAGTGCGCCGGTTTCGTATTGTGTATGAGATAGACCGGAGGACGCGGACGGTGCGCATTCTCGCA
Source organism: uncultured Binatia bacterium (SeqCode) (assembly GCA_963581605.1). Taxonomy (GTDB): domain Bacteria; phylum Desulfobacterota; class Binatia; order Bin18; family Bin18; genus Bin18. Next base: position 3,775 of record CAUZQN010000080.1, on the reverse strand, counting down.
ATCGGCCATCGCCGTCATATTTATGAAGAGGCGGCCAACCTCCTTCGACAGTCTTAACGTTCGACAGCTCCAGAGTTCTTTAGTGGTGCTTCTTCTTGCCGTATCGATCCGGGCGGCGCGCGCGGAAGTCGAGACGGATCGGCGCGCCGATGAGATCAAATTCCTTACGCAATTGATTCTCTAAATAGCGCGCGTAATGTGCCGGAACGCCATCCGGGGAGCTGGTGTAGATGGCAATCTTGGGCGGCCTCGTCTCTACCTGGGTGATGTAATAAAAGCGCACGGACTTGCGTTTGTATACGGGGGCGGGGTGGCGCGACGTCCATTCCTGAAATACACGGTTCAGCACGGGGGTAGGAATCTCGATACGACGGGCTTGGGAGACGCGATATACGGTTGGCAGCAAATTCTTTACCCGTGAGCCGGTGAGTGCCGACAGAAAAACAATGGGCATGGGCTGGGTAAATGGAAACTCTTCATGCAGGGCATCCGTAAAGCGCGCTTGGTTTTTCTTGTCGGACGGAATCAGGTCCCATTTATTGACGACGATGACCATGCCGCGTCCGCGCTCCCAGGCATAACGAATGAGACGTGCGTCTTGATCCATCATACCTTCGCTGGCGTCGAACACCAGCAGACCGATCTCTGCGCGCTCCAGCGCCTTGAGCGCAATGAATGAACTGGCTTGTTCGATGTGCTCGTGAATGCGTGTCCGCCTACGCACCCCCGCCGTATCCACCAGAAGAATATTCTTGTCTTGCCACTCAATGCGACTATCTATGGCATCCCGTGTGGTGCCTGGTGCGGCATCAACAATGGAGCGTTCGGCTCCAACAAGACGGTTCAGTAACGAAGACTTGCCGACGTTAGGACGACCCACGATGGCGAGTCGGATATCGGGTCTCTCCGTTCGCGCCGTTGTGGCATGCGTTGAGTCCGTAGTAGGCGCGTGCTCGTCTATGTGAGCGAAGGTCTCTACGACTGTATCTAGGAGCTCCGAGATGCCGCGGCCATGTGCGGCTGAGATGGGAAAGAAGGACTCTAAGCCCAGTCTATAGAATTCACTCGCAGCGAGTTCCTGGCGGTCCCCGTCAACCTTGTTCACCACAAAGAAAACGGGCTTTTTGCTCCGTCGGAGGATATCCACGGCTTGTGCATCTTCAGGATTAATACCTTCCTTGCCATCAAATAAAAAAATGACGAGATCGGCTTCGTCGATAGCCAAACGGGTTTGTGCTTGGACCTGTCCGACGATGCCTTCGTTTTCGCTCAGATCGATACCGCCGGTATCCACGAGCAAGAACGGAGTATTGTCCCATTTGACTTGGGCAAAGTTCCGGTCTCGAGTCACCCCCGGAGTGTTATCAACGACGGCTTTGCGTCTATGGCTGAAACGGTTAAACAGCGTAGACTTGCCGACGTTTGGTCGCCCAACCAAGGCCACGACAGGCAGGCGCTCGTGTGGTGCAGGTTGAACGGGTTGAACAGGTTCAATAGATGTTTCGATCGTGACGTGCTCCATGAAGGTCTTCTCTCAATGATGGTTTTCTCTCACAAGAATAGAATACAAGTGGGAAGTTTTTCTGACCACTCGGAAAGGAGAGGGCATTTCTCCTTTCACCTGCCTACCAGCCATGGTATCGTTCGCCATCATATCCCCAGATAAAGTAGGAGGTAAGGGCATGCCCAAAGCAGTGCAGCCATACGTGGCGGTTGGGATCTCACCAACAGTACGAGGCGTGCTGAAGCGAGAACAGATTGCCGAGAATCTTGAGCATCTGCACGAGATATGTGCGGCGGCGTGTTGGCTGTCGAGCTTGGATCTGCCGGTGCGTTTGATTGTTATACCCGAAGGCGGACTGCAAGGCTTTACGGATGAGGTGTTTGACTGGGAGCACGAAAAATACGCTGAAGAGATCGCTATCGACATCCCTGGCCCTGAGACGCAGCTGCTGGGCAAGCTGGCTAAGGAGTTTGACGCGTATGTGGTGGCAACTGCGAAGGCGCGTGAACTCGAGTTCCCCGGTATGTTTTTCAATAGTGTCTTTCTCATTTCTCCGCAGGGTCGGCTGATCCTCCGCCATCGGAAGAATTCGCCCCTGTTTCCGGTTGAACACTCGGTATGCCCACACGACGTATGGGATCGTTGGATTCGAATTCATGGAAAATCTCTGGATACCTTCTTCCCCGTAGCGGATACCGACATTGGAAAGATCGGTCTGTGTATGGCGAACGAAGGATCCTATCCTGAACTGATTCGCGGCCTGGCTATGAACGGCGCAGAGGTAATCTGCCGACCTGCTTACCCTGAGCCACATGTGGGCAATGGTGCCTGGGAAGTCCAAAACCGTGCCCGTGCGCTTGATAATACGTGTTATATGGTGGCACCAAATCTAGGCACGTATTATCTCTTACCCGACTCTAAGCTACCGGTGGATACGTTTGGTGGTCACTCGATGATTGTGGACTATAAAGGCCGGATTATCGCTCGGCATGATTACGGTGCGGGGTCGTCGTACTGCGGTGGAGCGATTGACATCGAAGCGCTACGCGACTTCCGAGACCGCTCTCCGCTTATGAACTGGATAAAGGATTTGCGAACGGAAGTGCTGGCGCTTATTTACGAGCAGCCTATTTATCCCAAGAACCTCTGGCTCAATCGCAAGCCCATGCAGCATGCCGAGTACAAGGAAAAGGTGTTGGAGCCACAGATCCGGTTAATGCAGAAACTCGGCGTGTTTACTCGACCCCAAAGAGGCGGAAAGATTGTGCTGAGAAAGAAGAAAAGTCTCAAGGTAAAGGGAAAGCCGAAGAAATAGGCTGCATCCCCTGCCGCATTGTTTCTACTCTAAAATTATACGTCCCTGGCCGTAGAATAAGGAGGCTCCAATGCCAAAACTCACACTCGAAGAACGTGATGCTTTTCTTCAAGAGCGTGGCCACATCGCCCGCATTGCAACGCTCCAAGAAGATGGGAGCCCTAGTGTGGTGCCGGTGTGGTTTGTCTACGAGGAGGGGAAGATCATTATCACGCCGCGCAAGTATTCTGCTTTTTGGGCCAATATCCAGAGGGACCCGCGCGTCGCAATCACGATTGATGAAGAACAGGGCGTCTACCGCAAGGTATTAGTCGAGGGTAAGGCCGACGTCCTGCATCCGCTCGGTCACGACGATGAGTGGCGCGATATCTATCGTCGTATCACCCTGCGCTATGTAGATGCGGAGTCCGGCGACTATTATCTGACTGAGACGCACGATCAGCCACGTGCCCTCATCGGGCTGAGACTTGAATCTGCCAAGGTCATGACCTGGCGTATGCCAGGCGAGAATGAACCCTTCAGTGGCATTTGGGCCACGCGCTTTTATGAGCACGGATCGAAAATGCGAGATCAGGTTGCGACCGGTGGGGGAGCAGCGAGCGGAGATAAATTGAAAGTGGGGTGAGCGGCTAACAGATCAGGATTCAAGATGAGGCGCTGCTTGCTCGCCCAGCGCGATAAGAATCTCGCTTCTCACCTGGGCCTCTTTTTCTCGCTCAAGATGCTGTTTGAGTGCTGAGTGACTTTCTAATTGTCCCAACGCCCAAGCTGCATGGCTGCGAATTAATGGCTCGGGGTCATGCAGGACCGACTCCAGGGGCTCGATGGCCTCGGGATTTTGACTATTCCCCAGGGCAATGGCGACGTTGCGTAGCAGGCCACGGCGTTTGGTCCGCCAGATGGCACTGCGGCGGAAACGAGCCCGGAAGCCGGCATCATTCAAGCGCATTAACGCA
>CAUZQN010000079.1:0-8306 GCA_963581605.1 uncultured Binatia bacterium (SeqCode) | reverse complement strand
GCCAAATGAAAGCGCACGGCGCCGGCTGCATTATTCACATTGGTTCGATCTTGGGACGGAACGCCTTCCCCGCCACCTTGGGCTACTGCAGCTCGAAAGCCGCGGTCGATCAGATGACGCGTGTTATGGCGATTGAATGGGCCAGATACGGCATTCGCGTGAACTGCATCGCGTCCGGTTATATCGAGTCTGAAATGGTCAACGGCCTTGAAGAAGATGGCAAGCTCACGGTGAAAGATTTGGTCAGGCGCACGCCCCAGCGCCGCCTAGGGTCGGGTGCGGATATCGCCAAAGCCGTGCGCTTTCTGGCCAGCGAGGATGCCGGCTTTATAACGGGTGAAGTGCTGGTCGTTGACGGTGGCTGGACTGCATTCGGATACTATCAGGCAAGATAATCATGTCGGGCAGCAAGCAAAGGCAGTGAGGCTCAGGGCTTTACTTTGCTCGTTCAGGAGACAGCCAAATCAGACGGGTGGGTCTAGGCTGACCCACCCTGCCCGTTATTTAAACGTCTAAGCGGTATCCATCCCCATCGCGCACCAACTTGCCGGCGGTGGGACCCGCAAAGTGAGTGCCGATAATCAGCGTTGGTGTATCGGCATATTCATTGAACACCCGCCGACGGGTGACCACGGCGGCATCGTTGTCTATGTCAAAGGGACTGACCAAGGCCGGGTCGTTGAATTGAATCGGATGATGCAGGAAATCGCCCGTGATCATAGCTGATTCCCCCTTGGATTCAATGATGACGGAACAATGGCCCGGCGTATGGCCCGGTGTTGGAATGAGACGTACGCCTTCGCACACTTCAGCAGGTCCTTCGATCGGCTTCGCAAGGCCGGCATCCAAAATAGGCTGCACTGAGTCTGCGAAGACGGTCCGCTGAACCTTAAAGAAATCGTCTTCTGTATTCTCATCGATATTGCCGAAGAGATCGAGCTCTTTTTGGCCCATGAGATAGGACGCCTTCGGAAACGTCGGCACCCATTTCCCATCGACGAGACGCGTGTTCCAACCCACATGGTCAAGATGCAGGTGGGTGCACAGGACGTAATCGATACCGTCGGGGTTATAGCCGGCAGCGATCATGTCGTCCAAATAGGACGTCGAGAGATTGCTCATGACCTCGAACGAGCCTCGTTCGCGATCGTTGCCGATGCAGGTATCCACGACCAGCGTCGCCCCGGGGGTCTCTACAATCAGCGAATGAATGCTCACGGTGAGCGCGCCCTCCGGGGTCACAAAATGCGGGAACAGCCACTCGACTTTCTTCACCACCTCCGGCGTTGCTGCCGGTATCACATCTGAGAATTCGGGAAACACTATTTCCGTAATTTTCGTAATTGTCGTATCTCCTACTTTCCATTTCATAGCTTGAGCCCTCCTCTACTGAGTTGTTCGGTTCGTTTTTATTTCCTAATTTTCGACAGCTACAGCGGTGCTGACCGGACCGGATTCTTGCCATCCCACCCTTTCGCCGCATTCTCGACCTGCATAAACATCTTTTTGAAGACGTCGACGTTGTCCCACAATTCGGTAAAATGCCCTATGGTCTGGACCGTATCGAAGTAAACTAATTCAGCACCTCCGACCGTGCACTCAAACGCGGCTTCATAACCCAACTCCTTATACTGGGCACACGTGGCTTTATAGTCTTCCGGCATGAGACCAAAATGATGCGCACCAACGCGACCGGCATCCAGGAATTCTTTATACACAGACGGTTCGTCGTTATGTTGAAAAATGAGCTCGATCTGTAGGTCGCCACTATTGCCGAGCGCGATCGCGACATCCACATTCGATGGCTTGCCCCTGTACACTTGGTTTTCCAGCGGGCAGTGTTCAAATAGAAAGAATGGGCCGACCTTAAGAACGTCCACCCAGTATTTGAGTGCGGCGTCCATATCTTTGATCACGTAGGCCAGCTGGCGAACAGTATACAGCGGTTGCGTCATATGCGTATCCCTCCTCGTGTGAAAGTTTGATCAAAGCAACGCCCCAAGACGAGCTCATGAATCATTTTATTGCACGCACGGGCATCGAGGCCACCGAGCATACCATGTGAATTCTTCTTCTCGCAATCACCCGCAATCAAGCACTCCCCTCAGTACGACGCCTTGACGGCCTTCAAGGGGGAACGAGCAACTGGGGACGTCACCGAAAGGCTGAGAGAAAGAATAATCTTGCCTTCTCCCTTTTCTCCGCTTGACTCACCTTCCTAATTCCCATGAAGTGCGAAGAGCTTTAAACATGAGGAGGGTGGTGTGAAATTCGGTATTGTGATGTTTGCGACCGATTATGCGATCCGGCCGGACGAGATCGCGAGGGCGTGCGAAGACCGAGGCTTTGAGTCTGTCTGGTTTCCGGAACATACGCATATTCCGGCCAGTCGGCGTAGTCCGTGGCCCGGTGGGGCTGAGTTGCCCAAAGAGTATTGGCATACCCACGACCTGTTCACTTCGCTTGTGGCGGCGGCGGCAGCCACCAAAACGATCAAGGTCGGAAGTGGCATCTGCCTGGTGCAGGAGCATGATCCCATCAAACTGGCCAAGCAAGTTGCCACGGTGGACCAACTCTCGAACGGACGCCTGCTGTTTGGGATAGGCGGCGGCTGGAACGCCGAGGAGATGGAAAACCATGGCACGCCTTTCGACCGACGCTGGAAGATCTTGCGGGAGAAGATCGAAGCCATGAAGGTGATCTGGACTGAAGAGGAAGCAGAATATCACGGTGAGTTTGTCAACTTTGATCCGATCTGGTCTTATCCCAAGCCTCTCCAGAAACCCCATCCTCCCATTCTATTGGGCGCCCACACTCCAGGTGGTCTGAATCGGGTCGCCAACTACTGTGACGGCTGGATCCCCATTGGGCCAAGGATACCGGACCTCAAGGCGTCTATCAGCGATATGCACGGGCGGGCGGAAAAGTTCGGGCGCCTCGCATCGGACCTCTCAGTCTCAGCTTTTATGGCCCCAGCCGAAGAAGCCGTCCTCAACCAGTATCAAGAACTGGGAATAGAGCGAGCGATCTTTGCAGTCCCGTCTGAGGGCAAAGAAAAGGTTCTGCCTATTCTAGATAACTACGCCACACTTATTCCAAAGGTGAGTTAACTGTCAGGAGGAACACAGCATGATCGATTTGCACTACTGGCCCACTCCCAACGGCAAGAAGGTGACCATTCTGTTAGAAGAATGTGGTCTGCCGTACAATATGATCCCCTGTCACATCGGCCAGGGGGATCAGTTCAAAGACGAATTTCTCAAGATCTGTCCGAATAATCGCATGCCCGCGCTAGTGGACCACGAGCCACTCGGCGGGGGTGAGCCGATCAGCATCTTCGAGTCCGGGGCGATGATGATGTATATCGCTGAGAAAGCCGGACAGTTTTATCCTCAGGATGTCCGCGTCCGTTACGATGTGAATCAATGGGTGATGTGGCAGATGGCCAACCAGGGGCCCAAGAGTGGCGAGTGTGGTCATTTTCGTCGCTTGGGCGACGACCAAGGCGATCAGTCGTATGCGGTGCGGCGATTCACGGATGAGGTCAATCGCCTATTTGGCGTCCTCAACAACCGCTTGTATAAGAGTGCCTATCTAGCGGGGGACGAATACACCATCGCCGATATGATTAGTTATCCCTGGACGGTCAATTGGGAATCCCAAGGCCAGGACATCAATGAGTTTAAATACTTCAAGCGCTGGTTCGACGAGCTCGCAGAGCGAGACGGCGTAAAAAAGGGCATGGCCGTTGGCAGCGATCTGTCTATGGACCTCTCCAAATTCTCGCAGGAAGAAAAGGATAGCCTGCGCAAGATGCTCTACAACCAGCGGGCACGACCGGTTCTGGAATAGCTCCCTCCCCCCTGGATCCCCGTTTCCATGGGTCCGTATCCATGGGAATGACAGTCCTTGTTGTGTCAACCCTGCGCAAGCAGGTATCCAGGCCTACGGGACAAGACGGAGTTTTGTCAGGGGCTTAAAGGCTATCCGAATAACGGTTTCACGGTGTCATGTTGAGCGAAGCGAAACATCTCACCTCCACGCCTAGGGGAGAGATTCTTCGCTTCGCTCAGAATGACAGAACCGGACGCCTATGGTTATTCGGATAGGCACTTAGTGGCTCTTAGAGTCCGTAGACGCAAGCCACATTTTCTCCCAGAACCTTCTGGCGAGTGGATGCCGACATCGGCGCCACCAGCTCACCCAGTTCTTGCATATAATTATCCGGGTGATCAGGATGGGGAAAATCTGAGGCCCAAAAGAACTTGTCTGCGCCCACAAAATCTACCACATGGCCGAAGGCTTTTTCGTCTGGGTCGCCGGAAATCCAGCACTGACGCTGAAAGTAATAGCTCGGCTTCTCTTTGAGCCGCACGGTGTCCCCGAGCGGACTGTCATAGACCGCATCCATGCGGTTCAGCAGATAGCCGGCCCAGCCCGCACCCGACTCTAAGACAACCACCTTGATCTTTGGAAAACGCTCAAACAGGCCATATTGAAACATGGCCGTGAACGCTTGCAGCGGACCTTGACCGCCGTGCACGTTGAAATGCCACATCGCCCACTTCTGCATATCTTTGAAACGTTGGTGGACGCGTTTGGACGGCGGCTCACTAGCCGGATGAATACCGACGGGCACATCAAGTTCTTGGGCCACAGCCCAGAATGGATCGTAATCCGGATGGGCGTGGGATTTACTCGTCGGCGTGAACGGAGCAAAGAATGCACCTTTGGCCCCGGCCTTGACGGAGCGCTCCAGTTCGCGAGCCGCCTGGTGAGGATCGCCCATAGAAATGTGGGCAATGGGGATCAGCCGGCCGTTCGTATCAGCGCAGAAGTCGATAATCCAGCGATTATACGCTTGTGTCAGGGCCGCCTGGTAGGCTAGCTCGCCGACCTCTTCAGTTTCCCAAATGAGTCCGATACTCGGGTAGAGTATGGCTTTCTCTAACCCTTCTTGATCCAGCCGTTGCACGCGTTCCTGGGCGTCCATGGAGCCGAACGGCGCTTCGCCCACATAGGTGAGACTGGGATCGGGTTCGCGTCTGTTGGGCGTACTTTTGCCCATGGCCCCAAACGCCGACAAGGTGCCGGCCGGCATATACTTGAAGGGTTGGCCGTCTATTTCCAGGTATTCTAAACCCTTCTCATTGACGCGTACGCGAATCGCCCGGTCGCGATACTGAGGGTCAATATATTTCTCCCAGATATCGGGCGGTTCAAGAATATGGCCGTCTGCGTCTATCGCGCCGGTATACGGGAATTTACTGTGGGTTGACATCTCGCCTCCTGTTAAAAAATAGACTGCCAAAATAGACTCTGGATACAAACAATACGCTCTCGCTCTTCGTTCTGGAGTATTAGCCCGGCAGATACACCCCACCGTTGACATGAATAGTCTGCCCAGTGATATAGGCTGCATCGTCCGACAACAAGAACGACACGGTCGCCGCGATCTCCTCCGGTTTACCCGCCCGCCCAACGGGAATGGGGCGGGCCAGCTTTTCAAGTTCTGCATCAGAAAACACGACTTTCAGCCCGTCGTGCAAGATGAGGCCCGGAGCAAGCGCATTGACTGTCACCCCATACGGTGCCAAATCCAGCGCGATTGAACGCGTATAGCCCGTAATCCCGGCTTTGGCTGCCGCATACGGACCTTGCTCCCCGGTGGCTTGATAGGCGGACTGCGAAGCCAGGTTCACAATACGCCCAAATCCGCGCTTTTTCATGGCTCGGCTGAACGCGCGCGTCAGGTAGAACGTACCGTGCAGATTGACCCGCAGCGTCCGCTCCCAAACCCGGGACTCTTGTCCTGCTCCGTGTATGCCGGCGTTATTAACGAGATAGGCGATATGGACGTTCTTTGTCTGTAGCTCCTCAGCCAAAGCGATCACCTGGTCTTCTTTGGTGACATCCAGTGGATAAAAACTCACACGGTCCTGCTGGTCTGCCGGAAAGCGCTCGAGCCACTCACCCGCCTGCTGTGCCGCTCGGTCACAGGCGATGATAGTGTGTCCCTCATTCAACAACCGCTGGGTCATGGCCGTGCCTAAGCCGCCGACCGCGCCTGTTATGAGTATGTCTCCGTGTGGTTGGTGAGGCATAGATTGTCCTTCTTATCTTTTGCGCTCGGTAAAGAAGCCATCCAAGGATTTTGCCCGAATAAACCTGTGTCTGCCTGACTGGGTTCTCTCCCGTCAGGCAGACACAGGGATTCTCGCCACAGGCCGAATCGAAGCGCTAGGGTCTCGCTCCAGTTTTCACCCGCGCCCCCGCGCCTCTCTTCGCACGCGCCCGAAGAACAGCGCAGCGTGCTTTAGACCCGCTCGATCAAGGTGCCCGTACCGAGGCCCCCGCCGCAGCACATCGTGATCAGCCCATAGCGGTCCTGCGACCGCTTGAGCTCGTGGACGGCCTTGGTGATGAGAAAGCAGCCGGTCGCGCCGAGCGGATGACCCAGCGCGATGGCGCCGCCGTTGGGATTCACGTGTGCCATGTCAGGCTTGATCTCTTTAGCCCAAGCCAATACGACCGAAGCAAATGCCTCGTTGATTTCCACGACATCGATGTCGTCGATCGAGAGCCCGGCGCGATCAAGCAGTCGGCGCGTAGCCGGGATCGGTCCTTCGAGCATTAGCACCGGGTCGCAGCCGACAAGGGCCGTCTCGGCAATCCGTGCCATCGGCTCACAGCCACGCTCGCGGGCACGTTCTTCGCTCATTAACAGTACCGCCGCAGCACCGTCGGCGATTTGGGATGAGGAACCCGCGGTGTGGACGCCGTCTTCGCGCGCGACGGGCCTGAGCCCGGCGAGGGCTTCGAGACTCGTCTTACGCGGGATCTCGTCAGCGGTGACAGTCTTCATCTCGTCGGTGCGTTTCCCGTCTTCATCCATGACCGGTGCCTCGACGGGGATGATCTGCGCGTCGAAGCGACCCTCAGAGATTGCGCGCGCCGCGCGGAGCTGCGATTCGAGCCCGAAAGCGTCGGTATCCGTCCGCGAGATACCGTACTTCTCGGCGATCCGCTCGGCGCCCTCGAACTGGCTGATAAAATCGTAGTGCTCGAAGTAGCTGCGCGCGACGGGCTTGCCGTAACCGGCTTTCGCGCCGGCGACAGCGTCGGCGCCGATCGGCAACCGGCTCATATTCTCGACCCCGCAAGCGAGCACGACATCTTCCACCCCAGAGGCGATCAGACTGTAAGCCAGGTTGGTGGCTTCCTGCGAAGAGCCGCACTGGGAATCGACGGTGATACAGGGCACCTCCACGGCGCCGCCGTGAGCGAGCCAGGCAGTGCGGGTGACGTTCATCGCCTGGGCGCCGACCTTGTTAATACAACCACCGACGATCTGTCCCACATCGGCGGTGGCCACCCCGGCGCGCCCGAGCACGCCGTTCATGACCTGACCCAGAACGTCGGTCGGGTGAGCCCCGGCCAGAGATCCATACTTCTTCCCTACCGGCGAACGACCGGCCTCAACAATAACGACTTCGCTCATATCTTTCCTCCTCAGAGGCGTCTCGGACCCGCCCTGTTCTAATATATGAAAAATGATTTGGCAAGGCTGAAAAGCGCGCAAGACACCATTCGCTACCTCTCTCGCGGATGCTCAGTAAGGTGTCGCTACACCTACCCTATCTCCAAGCTCCTGATGCGTCGGATTGGTAACCAAGTCCCCGGTAGACGGCATCCACCAAGCTCTGTCCCCGCTCGTTGAGCGACAGGCCCGGACCCATCTTATTCATGGTGTATCCAAAGGACATGCCCGCTTTAGGATCGGCAAAACCAAACGAGCCACCGGCACCGACATGGCCAAACGCTTCCTCAGAGAACAAAACACTGTCCTGTACTCCAGCTGGCTCCTGGCGGTTGTCCATGGTTTTCATGAAGCCCAGGGCAAACCGAGTCGGCATCACTAACACAACGTCTGTGCCTGTTGCGGACGACACGCGGCCCATCCGAGCCAGCGTCTCACTGTCAACGAGTTCGACATTGCCTTTTTTTCCACCAAGAGCCAGGGGTTCATACATGCCCGCCAGTCCGCGCGCGTTGGTGACACCGCCAGCGCCGCCAATTTCTGCCGCATGCGCCGCGCGAGAATCAAACATGGGAGGAGGGCCCATATAGCCACCCATATTGCCCATGCTTAAGGCCTGTATCGTGCCTGGTTTGACAATCTCTTGAAACAGCCGACGTGCGGGATCGGGCTTGGCCGGAATCATGGGCGCAATCCGAGACTCCTTGTCTTCTGGTAAACCTATCCAGAAGTCTAATCCGAGTGGCTGCGCGATCTCGTCTTTGAA
>CAUZQN010000078.1:0-8338 GCA_963581605.1 uncultured Binatia bacterium (SeqCode) | reverse complement strand
TCCTCCTTTCACCCCTCCCGTGCTTTGATTATCGTTATGCCTCTACCCCTGCCACTTCCGCCTCATCTCTGTGTTTCGTGAATGTTACCTCGCCCACTTCCGAACCACTCAAAATGACTAAGAGATTCGTCTCCTCAGCACCAACATTCCGAAAGCCCTCTGATGTGCCAGCTGGAAATGAAATTGTATCCCATTGTTCCAGCACGACCTCGTTCTTGCCGTCGTCTCCCCAAAAGAAAGCGCATTTTCCAGACAGCACCACGAAGACTTCTGGTTTTGGATGGCTATGCAGCGGGGCTCCCTTGCCTGGGCTTACCTTGTTAATCACCATCGTAAAACCATGGTTTCCCGCGATAGCAGGCACAGTCTTGCCCGCCCTTCCGATCAACGCGTAGCCCCGCATCCCGTCAGGTTCGTAGTTCTTGATAAAGCTCGCGTAGTCAATCGGCTTGAGATCCTCAAACCGCGCAATACTCGTGCTCATACCGTCTTGTCCGCTTGGCATAATTCCTCCTTCTCGTTATCGGGGTAAACCAATCTGTCTACCCATCCCACAGGACGCACACATGAGTACGCCCCTACACCAATTTAGATCACGCCCGCTTCTCTCCATCCCTGCATGTCTGCTTCATCGTGTCCCAACCACTCGCAATAGATCTGGCTGTTGTGCTCACCCGGTTGCGGTATCGGACCGATTTTCCCCGGTGTGTCGGAGAACTTGACAGTCAGACCAGGCACATAGGTCTTGCCCTTTTCTTTATCCTCAATCTCAACCAACATCTTCCGTTCCCAGAGGTGCGGATCTTGGGCCGCTTGCGAAATGCTATGCACCGGTCCGACTGGCACCTCAGCCTGCACTAAGATTTGTACGACTTCCGCAACTGTCTTGTCCTTGATCCAGCCCTCTACCAGAGCGTTGACCTCGTCGGCATGCGAGGCCCGGCCTGGAATACTGGAGTAACGTTCGTCGTCGATGAGATCCTCACGACCGATGCCGCGACAGAACCGGTCCCACATATGCTGTGGGACCGCCAGGATATACACCCAGCCATCTTTGGCCTGGTAGGTGTTGCACGGGGCAAGGCCGCCGGGTGCATTGCCCCGCCGCTGAGGCTCTTTGCCGCTTAGCAAATACTGCGCGATGGGAATTTCCATCAGCGTATAGCCGGTGTCGAGCAGACATACGTCAAGCGCTTGGCCCTCACCGGTCATGTCTCGGCGATGCAGCGCGCCGAGCGCACCGATGGTGGCATGCAGCGCAGTAATACGATCGATAATCGGTGAATTCGTCATAATCGGCGGGCCGTCGGGGAAGCCGGTAAAACCCATTAGACCTGACATGGCCTGGCCAATCGGGTCGTAGGCCGGACGGTCACGATACGGACCTTCCTGACCAAAGCCAGACACATTAATGAGAATAATCCCACGGTTGAGCTGCTTGAGAACATCGTACCCAAGGCCCATGGAGTCCATGACTCCGGGCCGAAAGTTTTGCAGCAGCATGTCAACTTTCGGCACCAATGATTTGAGGATGGCGATACCCTGCGCACTGCGTAGATTCAGCGTGATGCTCTTCTTGCCGCGGTTATATACCGACCAATACACACTGCCTAAACCACGCGACTCATCCCCACCCGGGGCTTCAACCTTAATCACCTCTGCGCCAAGATCGCCCAAGACCATCGCGCAACGCGGACCGGCCTGATAGCGCCCAAGATCAAGAACTTTGATTCCGTCGAGACAGCCTGCCATATTCTTTCTATCCATCTATTGATCTAGTCCATACAGCTGAGCCGCGTTGCCGGCTACCATCTGATAGACCTCGGCCTCGGGTACTCCAGCAAAGTCTTTGGCGATCTGCTCTACCGAATGCGGAAACGTCCCTTCCGTGTGCGGATAGTCTGCGCCCCACATCAAACGATCCACGCCAAGGAGATCGCGGGTCTGAACTCCGGCCCGATCGTCTTCAAATGTGGCCCAGAATTGGCGTTTGAAATACGTGCTCGGTTTTTCATCTAGCTTAGGCTCCATCCAGTGGCGGTGATCGTTCCACCAGTGATCCATGAAGCCAAGCACGGAGGCCATCCAGCCGACACCACCCTCAGCGATGACAAAACGCAGCTTGGGATAACGCTGAGGCGCGCCACTCCAGAGCAGGTCGACGAATGCTCGCATAGGCTGAAAAATCTTGTTGTCGGTCACGCCTAACCCTGTGCCGAGACGCTTCATCTTGGCAAAGATGGCCTCGCCCGTTCCAGTCCCGGCGTGGGTAGCAACCGGCAGCCCTATATCCTGCAGGCTGTCCCACATGCGGTTGTAATCGGAGTGGGCATACGAGCGATCCACCTCAGCCGGAATAAGCACCGTGTGGATGCCCTTCATCTTGGCAACCCGCTCGGCTTCTTCGACCGCCCACTCGACCGGACCCCGTATAGGCAATAAGGCTGACCCGAGCAGCCGTCCTGGCGCTGCCGAACAAAACTCACTGATCCAGTCGTTATACACCCGAATCACTGCACGCTGGTATTCGGCATCCTGAATGTGGAAAAACTGCAGGCCAAATCCGCCTGGATAAATTACCTCAGCCCGGATGTGGTCGCGCTCCTGATCGGCGAGCCGTGGCTGCGGGTCCCACGCTCCAGGTCGCGTTTCGGCATGCCGGCGTCCTTGTGGTGTTGTGACCTGGCCCTGAATTTTCTCCTCGATGGTGACTCCTTCGAGTCCCACCGGGAATTCGGTTAGTCCTTCTATAATGTAGTAGTCGGCTTCTGGTCGTGACTCGACCCGCGGTGCACGGTCACGAAACCGTTTGTCCATACGCGTGATCCACAGATCTGCCGGCTCAACCACATGGCCATCGGCAGAAACATAATCACTCGTGCCTATCTCCATCTCGAATCCCTCCTTTATTATGGATACAGAGATTGGTCGTCCTGTTCAGCCAAGCTACCGCCTCGCTGAATATTTAGTACTCACTGCAAATGTGGCATCACATATTTGGCAAAGCGTTCAATCGACCCCATGATCTTTTCGTGCGGAATATTATGCACCTGCTGCATGAGCAAAATACTATCCGCCCCAGCTTCCTTATGGAGTTTGAGCTTACGAATGCATTCCTCCGGATCACCAACCACGACCAGATCATGGTCGTTGAGATAATCAAAAGTAATCGTGTCCATATCAATGCCAAATATCTGCTGCAGATAGCTGTAATCGCCCGTCGCCTTCTTGGCCATCGGCAGCACCATATCGATCGCTCGTTTGGTTGCCCAGACCATGCTGTCCGCGGCAGTCTGGCGCGCCTCCTGCGGACTCTCACCGCAGTAGCCCATGGCAAAGACGGCCGTTTGCTCGTTCACGAATGCGCCAACGGGTTGTGCCTCCTTAATCGCTGCTCGATACTTAGCAATCCGGCTGGCTAGTTCCGGAGGTTCGACTAATAATGTAAACGACAACAGGCCCAAGCCTTTTTGGCCAGCCATCTCATGTCCTTCGGCACTCGTGGTCGCCATCCACAGCGGGGGATGCGGCTTTTGGCGAGGTTTGGGAACAACTTCACGAGGCGGGATCTTGAAATACTTGCCTTCCCACTCGAAGATCTCATTGGTCCAGATCTGGGGCAACATATGCAGGGCTTCGTCCCAACGCGCCCGAGTCTCTTCAGCTGGAATGCCAAACCCGTCCAGTTCGATTGCAGTGGTTGAACGCCCTGTCCCAACGTCGATGCGACCGTTACTCAGCAGATCAAGCACGGCCACACGTTCGGCAACCCGAACCGGATGATTATACGGAAAAGGCAGTAACACCACCCCATGTCCGATGCGAATATTTTTGGTGCGCTGGCTGACTGCGCCATACAACACTTCTGGTGCAGAGCAGTGCGAGAATTCAGAGAAGAAGTGGTGCTCAACCGTCCAGAACGAATCAAACCCGACTTCGTCAGCCAGTTGGGCCTGATCAAGCACCTGTTGGTAGATTTCGAATTCTTTATCCTCGTACCATGGTTTAGGCACTTGGATCTCATAGAACATGCCGAACTTCATCCCCCCCCCCTTTTGGGCTATCCGATCTATTAGTTATTGCAGCTATTCTGCTACTGGGAAAAAAAACGGGGAACCAGAGAGCGATTCTCCGGTTCCCCGTCCTGGCGTCTTGGGTTCCGATTCGAGATGTAGCGCTCTAGGCGGATTGCCTAGCGGGCTGCACCGTTGCGGAGCAGCGAACCAGAGGTGTTACCCGTGCATTCGCCATCCCGGAAGGTCTCTTCGCCGTTGACCATGATATGTTTATAGCCGTCAGCCTTTTGGACCCGCCGCCACTCGTTGGCCGGCAGATCGTGGGCGATCTCACTCGGACGGGAGTTCACGGTATCGGCATCGTACACGACGATATCGGCCGCTTGGCCTGTGCGTAGCGTTCCGCGATCCGTGATACCCGCCGCCCAGGCCATAATGCCGCTCAGGCGGAAATGGGCTTCTTCCAGGCTTAGGACTTCATGTTCCCGCACCAGCCAGGACAGGACTTCAGTCGGGTAGATGGCCGGCGTGATGAACTTCACATGCGCCCCACCGTCCGAGACACCCGGCATGGTGTACGGCGAGTCCATCAGCTCCTTGTAGCCCGCGATGTTGGCATTGGCGATCGGGCCGGCCCACTCGGTGCGCAGGTCGTCGGCCACCGACAGGTCGAGCATCGCATCGATGACGTGCTTGCCTTCCTTTTCGGCGATTTGCTCCACCGACAGGCCTTCGTATTTCAGTTTGAGGTCACGGTCACGAACCTTGCGTGCGATGAACTTGTGGAACTCGCCAAAGACGATATTCATCGTGTCCATGCCGCCTTTGTCGTAGTCGTCGCGCATCTCCTTGCGCAGCGCCGGCTTCGCCAGTTTGGCTTTACGCTCTTCGACCGTCCCGAGCGTGGCTTCCTTCCAGGCCGGAATACCATCAAACAGGTTCCAGTCTTCAAGCGTCATCCGCACTGGGGCCCGGGCGGTGACGGCCTGTCCGAACACGCGTGCGCCACGCTTGTTGGCTGCATCAATCCACTTCAGCTGAGCCCGGTGGGACTCCGGATGCTTGTCACTGATCAACATGGCGTTGTATAGCAGCGGCTGACCGGCCGTCTTGGTCATCTTTTCCAGGAATTTGAAGTCTTCCTCGGCACCGAAGGTGCTCTCGCTTGCACCCGACTGGGTAAACTGAATACAGCCCTGGCCTACTTCGCTCATGGCTTTGGCCATTTCCATGTAGAACTCATCTGGCAGGATATCGGTAATCATCGGGGTGCCATCATAGTCGCGTTGTACAGACACCCGGCTTTCGGGCACCAGACGCTGGGCTGACCAACCCGCTGCGCCAGCCTTCACGGCTTCTTTGTACAGGCCAGTAATGGTGGCCATCTCTTCTTTATTCGGGAAGCGCTTCTTTGCGTCGTCAAAGCCGCCCATCACATACGCCACCGCAGGTGCAAGCGGGAAGAGATGGGAAACGTTGACGCCTAACGGCATACGCGACAGCCGGTCCATATATTGGGGGAAGGTTTCCCAGTCAACTTTCATGGACACGCGCATGGGCTCCAGCGGAATCGCTTCTGTGCGGGACAAAGCCAACATGGCCCGGTCGACGTCTTGGGGGCGCAGCGGGGCAAAACCAAAACCACAGTTTCCAATGGTGACCGTGGTCACGCCGTGCCAACTGCCGATCGTGCAGAACGGATCCCAGTGCAACTGGGCATCATAGTGGGTGTGTAGATCAATGAACCCAGGAGCCACGACCAGCCCACTGGCATCAATCTCTTTCTTGGCATCACTGCTGTTGATGCGACCGATCTCAGCAACTTTACCGTCCTTGATACCAAGGTCAGCCCGGTAACGCGGTACCTTCGTTCCATCGACGATCGTACCGTCCTTAATAACCGTATCAAACTGCGGCATAGCTCCCTCCTTTATGTGGTTTCTGTGCAGTCATCTCACTTCGAGTTTTTGGCATACTCGCAACAGAACCCCCTGTCAACCTTAAACAGAGGAGATTACACATTTTCCGTTACGGAGGGCTCCCGCCTTGGCAATGCATTTTCATGCGCTTCCCATGATCTGCAAGATCTGGAGGATCCATTTGAGCCTTAGTGAAAATGCGGCATGACTTCTTTGGCGAACAGTTCAAGACAGCCCGTGACTTTCTCCAGTGCCAGCCCGGGCAGATGCATGCCCATGGCCAAATGCGTCACACGTGTTTCGTCTTGGTAGCGTTGAATAGCCTGAATACAATCGTCGGGCGTTCCTACAATCGGCGCTCCGCCTGGAATTGTCGGGTCAATATTGCGCAGTTCTTCTATGCTGGGGACTTGGGACATAGCGCGATCGGCACGTAAATCTCCCGCTGCCTTCAGCAACGGAAAGGCAGACGCAAACAGATAATGCATATGCTCGCCAACCTCGTCCCAGGCCTTTTCTCGACTCTCAGCCACATACACCCAGCGTAGTTGGGCCAGCGAGAAGTCATTCGGATCGCGGCCACAACGCTGCAATTCATCGTCATAGGCACGCTGTTGGGCGACTTCGCCCGTACCCATGAGATGAAATCCCATCCGAGCTGCCCGTTCGACGGCCTTCTTTCCTCGGGCGCCTATCCAGATGGGAGGGTGAGGCTGCTGGACGGGCCTCGGGGTAAGACGGGCTTCCTTGAGATGGTAATAGTTTCCGTCAAAGGAGAACGACTCGTTTGTCCACAGCCCGCGAATGACCTCAAGGTCTTCTTCCAAGCGGGCGTCGCGTTGCTCGCGCGGAAAACCAAACGCGTCAAACTCTTTGTTCCGATAGCCCTTCCCTACCCCAAGGTCGAACCGGCCATTGGACAAGATATCGACGGTGATGGCATCCTCTGCAACACGCAACGCGTGCTGAAAGGGCAGAACAAGAATAAATGTGCCGATGCGGATGCGCGTCGTGCGGGTGGCAATTCCCGCAGCCAATGGCAGCAATGCCGGCGACCAACCGTCATCGTCAAAGTGATGCTCGGTCAACCAGATGTTATCGTAGCCGAGCTCTTCTATTCGGACAATTTGATCCAGCAGATCTTGATACAGAGTAGGAAAAGGCCGTTCCCAGCGGGCAGGATTCCAGAACGGCATCAAAAGACCAAACTTCATACTTCCCCTCCATACAGGCTCTAGAGATCGGGCAATTATTCAGACTGAAGGTCCATGCAGCTTTAACACCTCACAACGCTGTTTTCTACCCGTAGCGCAATGCTCCTATCCCGTCAGAAGAAAATAACTTGCCCGATTGGGCCAGGGCTCAATGGACGTCGCTTGAGAACATCTCCGCTCCCCTCGAACTCTGGCAGCGCAGATGTTACGCTTCAGCCGAGAAAAGCGTCCGGCAGCCGGCTTAACAACTGCCAGAAGTCACAGTGTTTTCTCATTGCATAGGGAGGGTATCGACATGGCGAGAGTATTCAGACACATCGTTGTCTGCAGCTTGGTTGGGTTGGTCGTTGCGACCATGCCCATTGCACTTGGGGCGAAAGATGAATCAACAGAGTCAAAAGATACAAAGATCAAACGTGCGATGAGCGCAGCTCCCGCCTCAATCAGCAAGGACGCGACCATCCTTGATGTCGACGGCACGGAGTTACAGGCAGGAACGAACGGATGGACGTGTATGCCCGGCATCATGCCCGGCGATACGCACCCAATGTGTAATGATGCGACGTGGATGCAACTCATGCAGGCAGTGGCAGCCAAGGGTGATTTCCAGACAGACCAGCTGGGCACCTCGTATATGCTCCAAGGCGATGCGCATGTAAGCAATACCAATCCGTTTGCTACCGACCCGAAAAATGGGGATGTGTGGGTTCAGGAAGGACCACACCTGATGGTCATTGTCCCCGATCGAAAGCTGCTGGAGGGGGTCTCAGACGATCCTTACAATGGCGGCCCCTATGTGATGTGGAAAGATACCCCGTACGTCCACATCATGGTGCCTCTTGGTCCGAACCATGAGTAGCGCGAGAGGGTCCCAAAAAACACGACCCCTGGTTTCCCTCAGAGGAGAAACGTCACTAGTGGTTCAGCATCTGGCAATAGGTGTGCTCGAACCGAGACCGTTCACCCCTGACCGCAAGCGGGCTGCAATACCGTGCAGTGGCTTGCTTAGCTGGCCCCCGAGAACGAATCGCTTGCCCTGTAATTCATCCAGCCTCATCTGACGCCAAGAAGGCTATTAACCGGGCAGCATCTTGAAGCAGTCCAAGTCGTCCCATTGGCGCAGTGGTAATCAGCGCTTCCTGCAGTTCCGTCTCCATCCAGCCCGTATCGGTTGGACCGGGATCTACCG
>CAUZQN010000077.1:0-8367 GCA_963581605.1 uncultured Binatia bacterium (SeqCode) | reverse complement strand
ACGATACGTACGGGGCTGTCCAAAAAAGCGCGTCAGACCATTCGGCACTTGAGACAACCAACCAACGATTGCGTGGGACCAATAATCGTTCGGTTGCGTCACGAACCCGTTCGGGGTCGGAGTCACAATCTGGGCGAACGCATCTGCAAAACGGTCTTCCCCGTAAGACGCAAGACCCATGACACTGCCCTCACCGTCTAGCAGGGAGAAACCAAGAAACTGGGTTACGGCTGAGTAGAGCATGCCCAGCGAGTGCGGCATCGGAATCTCAGCCAAATGAGTAAGCGTGGCGCCCTCGCCTTTGGCCAGCACGGCCGTCACCACTTCTCCACGCGCGTCGAGCGAGAGGACATTGGCCTGCTCAAATGGGGAACAGAAAAAGGCCGTTGCCAGGTGACAGTCGTGGTGGTCAATGACCTCCAGCCGCACCCCAACGGCTTTGGCAAATGCTTCCACGTAGGCCCGGATCATTTGCAGGTTTTCGACATAGCCAACCAGATCACGTGGAACCCGTTGGAAATGCGAGAAAAACGGCTCAACTTTCCAATCATTGAGCAGACTCTGAGAACAATCATAATAAAAAGCCAGCGCGTCGAGATCACGAAAACCAAGACCCGCCTGCCGTAAGCAAAATTGTATGGCCTGATAGGGGAATTTACCATGGGCATGTTTTTGCCGAATCAGCCGTTCTTCTTCGGCAAATGCGATAAGCTCGCCGTCCCGGACTAAGGCTGCAGAAGCGTCGTGAAAGAGCCCGGTAATGCCCAGAACGATCATCCAGCTGCCCCTTCTACTTGGTCCGGGCTTTTGCGTTGTGCAAGTTGTCCAAGTTCAGCAAGTTGGCTGTGTACTTCTTGGGTTATTGCTCCAGAGCTGATCAACGCTGAAGAGGAAACAAGGGCAAAGAAGAGCCGCGCCGCCTGCAACGCTTCTGCTTCAGTCAGGGTTAGATCGAAGTCGTCCTCAAGTGCGCCTAAGGCTGCGGCGCGTTGCGCTGGATCCAGGAAACGCTCGTTCTCAGACATGCGGTTACTCCTCTCCACGACTATTTGACTGTCCGCCCTGTTCTCTACTCGAAACGCCAGCGATGCGGCAAACGACATATCCCCATCTCCCGCGTGTCGCCACGCACCGAAAAGTCTTTTTCGATAGTATCAAACATGCGCAGGGCCGACGGATCAAGAACGTGCGCCCGGAAGGTATAACTACCAGGCAAGAGGCTCAAGTCGTATATTTCATACACAATCCGAAACATTCGTTCGGCAATCCGCTCGGGTTCGACCCGATCAATATCACTAAAAACGCCATAAATAGCAGTCTTATCGTTGCGCACCAGGCCCACGGCGATAACTGGCGCAACATCGTCCGGGGCCTCTGCAATAATTTCGAGCCGGGTCGTGTCGCCCAGAGCAAAGGATACCGTTTCGTGGTTCTGACTATTGTATAAACGTACGGAACACAGACGGCTGTGGGAGGAATCCGCAGACGGTCGAGCCGTCTCTTGCGCCTGTACAGCTCGGGCATCAATATCGCGCAGATCATCCTCATACGCGTTTGTGACCTCAGCCGCTCCTCCCAACGCGCGCACCTTGCCATGGTCGAGCCACAGCGCCTTCTGACACAGCTTGCGCACATGGTACATGCTATGGGAACAAAACAGGAGGCTCTTACCCTGTTTGAGAAACGCCTCCATGCGGCGAATGCACTTCTTCTGAAATGCCTCATCGCCAACGGCAAGTACTTCATCAGTGATCAGGATGTCGGGCCGAATACTGGTCGCCACAGCAAAACCCAGCCGCATAAACATGCCGGACGAGTAGGTTTTGACTGGGCGGTCTATAAACTCGGTTAAATCCGCAAAGTCGAGAATGTCAGGAACGACAGATTCGATTTCGTCTCGTTCCAGCCCCAGCATGGCCGCGGAAAAATAGATGTTCTCACGTCCCGTGTATTCCGGGTGGAAGCCGGTTCCCAGCTCCAACAATGCCCCGATGCGACCCGAGACAGTCAGCGTACCCGTAGACGGTCTAGTGACTCCAGTGATCAGTTTGAGCAGGGTCGATTTTCCCGCCCCGTTACGCCCAATAATGCCCCACGACTCACCTGGGTGTACGCTGAAGCTGACGGACTGGAGCGCCCAAAAATCTTGGTGATACTGCTTGCCGTGCGTGGCAAAGAGTTCTTTGAGTCGATCAAGAGGTCGGACGTAGAGCTTATAGCACTTGCCCAAGTCGTGGCTGTCAACAACCCGCTCTGACATGTTACTGGCAAATCACACACAAAAAAGAAGGCAAGGACTTTCGCCCTTGCCTTCTTTATCTTTAGTCTTAGAGCAACCTTAACCCCCCGCTGGGATGAAGGCGTTCGAGTCCAGGTTGTAGCCAATAAAGTTCATGCGGAAGTTGGCACCCGCCTGGGTGATATGTGACCACAGGAAACCCGTATCCGGCATGTCAAAGCGCAACACACCACGGTACTGGCCCGCTTGGACACACTGCCCAATACCGCTCAGAGTGGCCGGGTTTATGACGTTGACTTCAAGCGGCAGCGAAATGGTCGTCGAGATCTGCAGCTCATGTTCGCAATTCAGGAATCCACTTACGCTGCGGAATAGACTCCCACCCGATATCAGGGCGCCGTTTGAATTCAGCCACACGTAGACGCTGGTTGCTGAACCAACGGTGGGGTTAATGTCATACCGCGCGACGACAGTGCTGCCGCTCGGAATCAAGCCAGGGCAGGTTGTGCCCGCACAGGTGATTACGCCAGTTGCACCATTCACATTCGCCGTGGTGGTCGGAACCTCCGTGCCAGTGAAACCGGTGCCGACGTCCTGGATAATGGTCCAGGCAGCAAGCGAGTTGTCAAGGCTCGATGTACTGATACCCGTTCCCGCGCAGTCAGACGCGCGAGCAACAACAGCTAGGGTTACGTAGCCGACGGTAGGAATAAAGTCGCCGGCGACCGAGGCGACCAGGATCTTGACCCCAAAACCTGTCGAAGCGAGTTGCGCCGCGGAGGCCGCCGCTTGCTGCAAGATGATGAACCCGAAGTCGTACGGTGACAGACACAGGGTTACGTCAAACTGTTCCGCGCTCGTCGTATTGAAGATTACCACGTGCACGAAGATGAAGGGCAGGGTTGTAGTGATTACGCCGGAGTCGTTGGTGACAACGTTCTCCAGACCGATGATAGTCGCCTGAGTCGAGCTAATTTCGTACACCGGGACCAGTTTGCCATCTGAGGGGTCACCTTGTACATACCCACCAGCCCCGAAAGCGCCTCCAGCTGACAGAGCGATGCCTGCCACAAGCGCGACCAGACCCGCGCCAAATTTCTTTCTCTCCATCGTGTTTCTCCTTTCTTCCATCGTCCCTGTCTTTTCCCGTTGCCGTCTGTTCTTATTGCCAGCCGTGTGGCTGGCCCGCCCTACCAACTTGTGTAGCATGCGTTTCATTTTCGCTCCATACCCCACCTCCTCGTGTGTGGTCGTTGCGGCCCGGCTCGTGCCTCTATATCGCCTTTAATTCTACCCCACACACCGTAAGCGCACCGAAACATAATCGATATCCTCTCACCTGTCAAGCCAAAAATTAAACCCATTATGTGCCTTGATCTCTGAGCCCTTGACCCGGCTTTCTTGGTCGTACTTGCCGATACCACCGGCCATCTTCCAGGAGCTCCCAGTCCTCGTCCATTTTCATTGAAAGTGGAACATCCCCCATGGCCGGGAGATAAAGTTGGTACTCCACGGTCACCTTTACCTGCGCCTTGTTCTCGTGTTTGTCAATCGCATCAATACTGTAGGCCTTATATTTGAGCGTCGCTGCCCGCGCACCCGCATATTGCGCTGCGGTCATCTCTCCAGTGTATGCATAGGATTCGTATGTATAGGCGCTGAGATCATCCCCCTGAATACGCGCTTCCCAAAATGATTCCACCCGTTGTTCAAGCGTCTGCACGTCAAGTGTCGTCTGTTCAGACTGGCACGATCCAAAGAGTACAGACAGGATAAGGACCCCGTATACGGACGCCCGTACCGCGGGCTGATAACACAAGGACACCCCCATCAACGCCTACTTTCTTCCTATCCTCATCAAGGACTGAGAGTCATTGTAGTTTAAGGCCGGACAGGGTGTCAAGTGTAAATCCCTTCTACTGTCTAGACGGTAATGCTGACCGGGGGCGCTCCAAACTTGGCTACCCCGGCATACACTTCACTCATCGTCAATGGCCGACCGACCAATTCGCTTGAGGTATGTAATTGACTCAGAAAATCTGTTTGTGACATTCCCTAGCGTGAAGAGACATGCCCAGCCAAGACATTATCCTGAATGTGGCCCTTTGGGTCATATACCTTGCCATCCATACCAAGAAAGGCGAGTGCCCCGGTCGCTTTATAAAAGGGGACCGAGCCGACAGGAAGACCGCTCGGCACCCGCCCGTCCCAGGCCGGCAGGGTCGCATTTGCAGTCGTGTCAAACCAGGCTGGCAGGCTCGTATCCGGTACGATTTTTCCCTGGCTAAAACCATACGGCGAATTCCGAAGCGCCAGCGCAGCCTGGGCCTGGCGGGCGCCCTGGGACTCAAAATAGAGTGGATACAGATTTTGCGACGCAGCGCTAGAGTCGATGGAGAGGCTGCGCACTTCACTCAAAGTGAGTGGCCGACCCGCTTGGGAGACGTTTGTTTGGACGGCAGCCATGGCATCAGCCAGACTCAGACCATTGGTCTCCGCGACCGCGTACCCAAACGTGTTATCGCGGATATAGCCGGCAGTGTCCCACATCGTGCCGTTCGACGCCAACCAGCCCAGGCTGCCGCTGGCGGTATAGAAAGGCACCGCGCCAGCGGGGACATTGGGCGGGGTATGCCCATCCCAGCGTGGAATACGGGCCGGATCGATCACAGCGGTCGGATCATCCAGTTCCCACCCAATTGGGCACATTTGTCCCGAGCGCGACTTGGCTGGCGTGGAGGCGTTTGGCCAGCAGGTACACCCGCAGCTGCGGGTGCTGTGGGACAGGTATTGGAAGTGTTCCCCCCTGCTCGTGCATCCTCAAGGAGCTCCTGTACGAGTGCGGTGAGCATGTCCGCAAAGTCCTTGTGCAGTTCATCTAGAAAGGGTTGCAGCACTTTTTCTAGATCTTGACTCGGCATCGATACGCCGGGACTCATACCAATTGGACTGGTTTGGCTTAGCATAATACCTCCCACGGCCATGGCTCTGGCCTGTTCCGAGCAAAAGCAGTGCCAGGGAAACGAGCGGGATAGCGGAGTAAAGAGGCTGGCTTCTGGCTCGGCCCATGGAGGCAATGTGTACAGTGGAAATTTTTGCCGGGCATAAGCTGCCATATTGGCTCCGGATTAACCTCACCACCCCAATATGGATGTTCTGGGAAACCTTTGCCAGGCTCGGGCCAGGGACTTTCAACAGATTACGACATCTGTACGGTCGAGGCCCGGGAGCCCTTGAAACTCAGCTACTCTTTCCCAATCCGGGCCATTTTGCTCGCGTACTCACGCACCCGCTGCCAGTCGTAGTCACGATAGAGCTGCATCTTCTCGGCTTCCATGGAGCCTTCAGCGTGCAAGGCAAGCACGGCATTATAGCCGCCAAAGTCAGAAGTCGTAATGTCCTGAATCAGATTAATAACCTGGAGCCGCTCCTTGCCCGAGGTGCCCTTCTTGCCTTTCATATATTTCTCGATCAGTGGCCCGGTTTCTTCGCTGCGGAGATCTTCAACTGCGGGTGCAGTCACCAAAATACCGCCAGCCAAGTCTTGGACGTGGGAAAAGGCTTGATGAAAACCGGCAGCAAAATGGTGCTTGGCGATATTTACCGTGGGTGGGTTGGGGATGACCATACCGAAGTCAGTAGAGCGGGCTTTCATGCATGCCATGTGGGTCAGTGCGCGAGTGGTCTCGGCATAGCTGGCCAGCCAGAATAGCTTTTCCTTTACATGCGCGGCCTTCTCAATGCCGTTGTATTCGGCCATGAGTCGCGCCGCGCCAGCCAACAGATCCAGAAACGGCAGCTTATACGAAATCGCAGTCAGGCGGTGATACTCAACGAAGGATAAGGCCGTCAGACCGGCAAACTGCCATTCACCCTTCAAGAAAATACGCTCATTGGGAACAAACACATCGTCAAAAATGGTCAGCGTTTCCGTCATTTTGACCGCTGAGCTGACCGGATGATCAAAGCTATTGCGTTGGGTGTATGACCCGTAACCACTCATTAAGAGCTTGAGACCTTTGGTGTCGAGCGGAATAGCAAATGAGACCGCGTAGTCTTTGTCCTCTTCACCCATGGCGCGGGTCGGCAGTACAATCATCTCATTGGCGTGTGTGGTGTTTGAGGTGTGGATCTTGGCTCCACGCACGACAATGCCGTCGGGTCGTTCCTCGACAATGTGAAGGTAGAGATCCGGATCTTCTTGTTCCGAAGGCCGTAGCGCCCGATCACCTTTGGCATCAGTTTGAGCCAAAGCAAAGCTGATGTCCTCTTTCCAGCAATAGTCGTAGAAAGCCTTGACCCGTTGGTAATAGGACGTGCCACACGCCTCATCTATTTTTTTAGAAGTCCGCAGCAGGCCAAACAGGGCATCACTGCCCACCACCTTAGCCAGAACGACCAGCGTCCCGCCTTCCCGACAGGCTGTTTCAATCAACTCACTCCGTTTGAGCAGTTGTTCGGCGTTCTGAGGCGGCAGGAAATAGCGGCTCATTTCCTCGCCCGTGTCAGGATTGTGTACGACAGCGAGATCCCGAAATTCCGGGTCGTGCATAAGGCGATAGTCAGTGGCTTCGTGATCAATGGCGATCTGGATGAGTGGATGCTGGGTGACATCAGTAAGACGCTGGCCACGAAAATACACCAATCGGTCATCTTTCAGGCTTTCTTTGTATTGCTCAACCGTACGTAGCGGCATAGGATAATCCTCTCTCTCAACAGGTTACGCTCACTTCTCATAATCTCCATGCATCCAAAGCTCAAGGACGCTATTCGGCTTTTTAATCGCCGAGAATACTTTGACTGTCACCAAGTGCTTGAAGAGATCTGGCATGAAGCAGCCACCGAGGACAAAGTATTCTACGAAGCCTTGATTCGTTTAGCGACCGGCCTGCATCTGCGCTTCAACCGTGGGGGGTCGCAAGGCGCGATTAATCTGTTAACCCAAGCCCTCATGCGGCTGGAGGACTTCCGTCCGACATCGCACGGCATTGATGTCGCCCGTCTGTATCAGGAGATTGACACCCACGTCGCAGACCTCAAAGCAGACGAAAAACCCAAGGCCGGCTTCTTCGAGCGCTGGAAAGTACCGCGCATTTACTTTGCCGATGAGTCTTAGCGCCGCAACTGATCAAGCGTATACGTCCCAGCCGTGGGCTCTAACTCGACTTCGAACGACTCCATAATCCGCGCCACCATGCCGTAGAAACCGATCGCCAGCGCAGGCTCGACCATTTGGCGTGGGCCCAAATCTTTCTCTAAGGCTTGAAAAGTTTCTTGTGATGCTTTGACATTTTGTGTCACTTCATCGGTAAAGCGCAAGACTCGCTTTTCCAAGTCGTCAAAGGCTGCGGCTGCCGCTCCTTGGGGGATCGCTTCGACTTGTTCGTCCGTGACTCCCGTCTCTTTGGCAATGGGGAGGTGCTGGGTCCACTCATAATTGGCCCCAGTCAAATGCGCTACTCGCAAAATAGCCAGCTCACGCAGGTGGGCGTCCAGCTCTTGCTTGGTCAGAATGGATAGACCGAAAGACAGCAGCGGTAAGGCATTATTCGGTGCATTCAGGAACATGCGCATAATATTGAGCGGCGGTAATTTTTCTGCTGCCGTACGAACTTTTTCTGGTAGGTCTTCAACATTTGGGTAGGGGATACGAGCCATGAGCCCTCCTTTATCTAGGCATAAAACAGGCGCCGACCCTAACGTGCAGAGACGCCGGAAGTCAATGCGCACTCCCCTTTCCTGGGTTTTTGATCTCATCATTAGTCCTTGCCCAGTCCTTCTTTTTCCGAATTGACCATGCTGATATGACTATAGTAGTCTCAGAGTCGAAAGACGAGGAGGGGTCCGTATGGATAAAAATATCTCCGCGAGTCAGTTCAAAATTCACTGTTTAGCTATACTCGACGAAGTCGCAAAGTCTGGCTTACCTCTGATTGTTACCAAACGTGGGAAACCCGTCGCCAAACTCGTCCCGATTGATGCTCCCGGACCACCCAACCTGCTTGGCAGTGTCCACTACAAACGGGAAGCCGATCTGCTTGCCCCGGTTGATGAATCTTGGGAAGCCGACTAGTGATTATCCTCGACACTCACACCTGGATTTGGTTATTCAGTGAGCCATCAAAGCT
>CAUZQN010000076.1:0-8384 GCA_963581605.1 uncultured Binatia bacterium (SeqCode) | reverse complement strand
GCGTCTTGGCAGAGGGTAGCGACACCGATATGAATCGCGAAGTCCCCGTCAGCATCACGCGGGCGAGTGACGGCCTGCTGTGGGGCAATATTGTCGAACAGGCCGTCGCACAAGAAGCGGGTGCGCAAGAGGCATAACGGAGCTGTCCTATTGAGAAGCTGTATGCCCGAAGTCACTGACATCGCACACCTCGAATTCACCCTCGGCTATACGTTTAGCGACCCTGCCCTCCTGCGGCTTGCATTGACCCACTGCTCCTCTCAGCTTCATGCGGGGGAAGATCATAACGAAAAGCTCGAATTCCTGGGAGATGCAGTTCTGGGGCTCGCCATTAGTGCCCTCCTCTTTCGTCACTATCCCCAGTACCGTGAGGGCGATCTCTCAAAAATGCGGGCCTCGCTTGTCAACGCCCAGGTTCTTGCACTCAAGGCCGAATCCCTTGCTTTGGGTTCGTGGCTGCGCATGGGCTGGGGGGAAGAGCACAGTGGCGGGCGACAGAAATCGTCCATCCTGGCTGCGGCCTACGAAGCCGTGTTGGGCGCGGTATATCTTGATGGCGGATACACTCCAGCGGCCCAATTGGTTGCCCGCCATTTTGAGGAAGATCTGCGCCAAACGGGTCGCATCGCCGAGTTTGACAGCAAAACCCGTCTCCAAGAACTGACCCAAAAAATCTTCAAAGAAACGCCGGCCTACGAGGTCGTCGAAGTCCATGGTCCCGACCATCAGAAGCGTTTCGTCAGCCAAGTCTCGATTGCCGGAAAAACCTATGGCAGCGGTGAAGGACACAGCAAAAAAAGCGCCCATCAAGCTGCCGCATTCCATACGCTCGAAATGCTCAAACAAGAAGATCTTGCCCTCTAAACGATTCATGCTGTACCCTCTCCTCCGTCCTTTCTTTTTTTCTCTCGACCCTGAGCACGCTCACCATCTTTCGATCAATGTGCTGAAACTACTGCAGGCATCCCAAGTCAGACCCACGCCGGCACTCAGTCATCTAAGCCTCAGCCAGGACCTGTGGGGATTACGTTTCCCCAACCCAGTTGGGCTCGCTGCCGGCTACGACAAAAATGCACAGGTCCCCCGAGTCTGGCCGTCGCTGGGATTCGGCTTTGCTGAACTCGGAACCATTACCGCCAAGGCCCAGTTGGGGAATCCCAAACCCCGTATTTTTCGCCTTGCTCAAGACAGCGCTCTGATTAACCGTCTAGGCTTTAACAACGACGGAGCGGCAGCAATTGCCCAGCGCCTGCCCGGACTTTTGTCCTCCCAGCATCCTCGCCCCGTTCCGCTCGGATTTAATATCGGCAAATCAAAAGTCACTCCGCTCGAAGAAGCCGTAGACGACTATCTTGAGAGTTGCGAAAAGCTGCTGCCGTTTGCTGACTATCTTGTGGTGAATGTCAGTTCTCCGAACACGCCGGAACTGCGCAAACTGCAAGAGCCTGAACGCTTAAGCAAATTATTGGAGACACTCCTTACTTACATTCGACAGTTCGCCCGAACCTCAGAGACATCGCCAAAGCCACTCTTGGTCAAGATCGCACCCGACCTGAGTGAAACTGAAATTGGAGAAATCGCTCAGCTTGCTCTCTCTGTTGGCGTCTCGGGGTTGATTGCGACAAATACCACCATCGAACGCCCTGGACTCCGCTCAGCATCATATGAAACGGGTGGACTGAGTGGTCGCCCACTCGCGAGACGAGCAAACGAAGTGTTGTCTACTCTCTACCGCGCAGTCGAAGGACAGCTGCCGCTCATTGGTGTCGGCGGGATATTCTCGGCTGAAGATGCATATGAGAAAGTGTGTGCCGGCGCTTCATTGGTACAGATTTATACCGGGATGATTTATGCCGGCCCCTTCCTCGCAAAGCGGATTGTTCGTGGCTTGATACGGCTCATGGAGAGAGACAAAGTCAGTCACATGAGTCAAATAGTTGGCAAACGTGTGTGACGATTTGTGTGATGAGTAAGGAATACACTATGCCAGGCGCATTAGCCGGAGTACGGATTCTTGAAATTGCCCAGGGCATCGCCGGGCCATACACCGGTATGCTACTGGCTGAACAGGGCGCCGATGTTATCAAAATCGAGCCCCCACAAGGCGATGCCATGCGCGGCACGCCCGGCTTTCATATTTGGAATCGCAGTAAACGCAGCATCACCATCGATCTTACTTTACAAGAAGGTCACGCTCGTATTGGTCGGCTCGCTGCCGAGGCGGATGTCCTCATTACAGATCACCAGCCCGGAACCGAAGACGAATTGGGCCTCACGTATAAAGAGCTGCGAACGGTCAACCCAAGACTGATTTACTGCCATATGCCCGCCTTTGGCAGCACAGGTCCGCATGCCAACCGCTATCCGGACGATGCTCTTGTGGCCGCCCTAGGCGGACTCCACGGCAGTCAGTGGTCACACCGCGACGGCGGCGTGTATCTCGTTATCCCTATTGCAAGTTATGGTGCAGCCTTTATCGCCTCCAGTGCAATTTCCGCGGCATTATTCGAGCGCGACCAGAGTCAGCAAGGACAGCATCTCGAAGTGTCCTGGTTAGCCGGTGTGTTTGCCATGCAGACGGGCGCAACCCTCGATCACCCAGACATGTTGCGCTTTTTCAGCAACCGCCAAGACCCGCTCGGACCCATACCCGCCTACCGGCTATATCAAGCCTCGGACGACTGGCTGTTCGTCGCCTGTGGCAATGCTACGTTTTGGAATAAATTCTGTCTGGCTTTAGAGCATCCGGAATGGACGGCAGACCCACGCTATGACAAAGCTCCCTGGGGCATCCTGCCGGAAGATCGCCGGGAGCTTATTGATACTATCGCCACCGTCATGGTCACAAAACCACGTGAGGAGTGGTTGCGTATTCTGCGTGAGAACGATGTCCCCGCTGCCCCCGTCACCAGTCGCCAAGAATTTATCGAACATCCACAGATTATCCATAATGGCATGCGGGTTGAAGCCGAAGACCCGGAACTCGGCCCGACCGTCCAAATGGGCGTGCCGCTGCGCCTGTCCGACACTCCAGGAAGCGTTAGCGGACCAGCCCCGCTTTTAGGCCAGCACTCGGACGAGATCCAATCCGACCAGCCGTGGGGTTCGCAAGTAAGACCTTCCGGGCGCAGCGCCTTAGATTCACACCCAACGTATCCCCCCACCCCTCCGCTCGCAGGCGTTCGTGTGCTCGACTTCTCCAGTTATATCGCTGGCACTTTGGGACCGATGATCCTGGCCCAGCTTGGCGCGGATGTGATCAAAGTCGAGACCTTCTCCGGCGACGCATTCCGCACCTTTGGTTTTGGATTCTTAGGCTGGAATCAAGGCAAACGGGGGATTTGTGTGAATCTCAGTACTCCCGAAGGAAAAGAGGTCGTATATGACCTGGTCCGCAACGCTGACGTTGTGGTCGAAAACCTACGCCCCGGTGCAACCCAGCGCTATGGCATCGATTACGCGACGCTGAACGCCGTCAATCCACGCATTATTCACGCCTCGGTAACGGGTTTTGGTGCCGACGGTCCAGATTACAATCAACCTGGCTTTGATCCATTACTCCAAGCACGCTCCGGTGTCATGCAGGCCCAGGGCGGACATGCTCAGCCGCCGTTCTATCTGACGTGTGGGGTATGCGACTACGCCGCTGCAACGTTGACCGCCTACGGGGTGAGCGCAGCTCTATACGCACGTAATCGGACCGGCAAAGGCCAACATGTCGAAACGTCATTGGCTAATGCAGCCATGGCCGTGCAATCAGGGGATTTTATTTTCTATCCGGATCGACCCGACCTGGAAAACGGCGCAGCCGATCTCTGGGGAACAAGCCCACTCTACCGTATTTATCCGACAGCTGATTCATCCCTCTTCTTAGCTGTTGTGGAAGATGCACACTGGCAGGCGCTGGGACAGGTGCTGAGGCAGGCCCCCAATCGCCCGGACCTGCGCCAAGCCTATTCTTTGCACACGGCATCTGAAGAAGACGCTGACGGCGCACTAGGCCTCAGCCTTGCAGACATATTCCAGACGCACACAACGGCGGAATGGATCGCCCAACTCGACCTGGCAGGTGTTCCCTGCGCTCCGATTGTATCGATTGCCGCACTCTTTGCGGATGAACATATTGCGGCAAACAACCTGATTGCCACGCATAGACACCCCGAATGGGGAGAGGTACGACAGACCGGCTTATTGGCCACTTTCTCACGCACACCAACAGCCATTCCACGTGTGGCCCCGATTCTTGGGCAACATACGCGCGAGGTCCTACACGAGGTTGTCGGATATAGTGAGGAGCAGCTAGACCACTTACTCCGGGCAGGAGCTATCAAACAGGCTAAGTAACCGTCTCCCCCGGGCTCGACTCTGCCCCTGCGGCTCAAGTACAATTCCGGCAAGAGTCTCGCAAGCGCATCGCACAAGCATCATTAAACGCGAAAGGAGAACGACTGATGGCAGCAGAAATACCGGCAGAATATCAGGACCTGTTACACAAAAAGGCATTTGCCCATCTGGGCACAGTCATGGCTGACGGCAGCCCGCAGGTTACGCCGATTTGGTTTGACTACGACGGAACATATATCTGCATCAATTCCGCCAAAGGACGTTGGAAAGATAAGAATATGCGTGCACGGCCTAAGGTCGCGCTCGAAATCCACGATCCGGACAATCCGTATCGCTATATGCAAATCCGTGGGACGATTGTGCAAATCACAGAAGACGGTGCGGACGACCACACTGATGCGCTTACCAAGAAATACCTGGATCAAGACAAATACCCGAATCGCCAACCGGGCGAAGTCCGGGTGATTTACAAGATTGAGGCCGAACGCATCTCAACCATGGGCTGATCGTTCTTTTCTCTCTCCCCTCTAAGGGCCTCTAGGGGGGAGAGCCACGGTGTCAATGGGTCTGTTTGCGCAGACGGATTATCCCGGGCTCAATAATGATAAGATTTCCAGCGAGATCCTCATCCGTTAGACTATGCAAAGCCCCGAGGATCTCATTGATCTCGGACATCCTCGGCCTGAAGGTTGGTCGTCCGAAGATATCGGGCAAGCGAATGAGGAAGGTCCGCATCCACGAGGAAACGCATCATCCTATCTCACTGCGCGCACCTGCTCATCTGCAACTACGCGGGCAGCATACGCAAGAGCGGCAAGGACATCCTCACACGTTAGCTCGTATTCCTCACAGGTTGCTTCAATCGACATCCCACCGGCGAGCTTTCCTACTACGAGGTCCACAGGAACGCGGGTCTCTTGAATGACGGGGCGGCCAAAGCGGACTTTCTCATCCACTACGATTCGCGGTGCAATCTCGGTCATACTAGGCGCCCCCTTCTAAGTCGTCACTATCAGCTTTGGGCCTGGTTTTGGCCAATCTTTTCTATCTTTGTACAACCTCCTGTTGATATGCGTCAAACGACCGAATGCTCTTTCTTTTCCTTGACAGCCAGGGACAACACTATAGACTCCCTGGATCGCTGTTCTGGTCTCCAGCCTTCTTTTACGATGCTGCAGAGGCCTCTCCATTTCGGATCTGCAACCCAACCGGGAGCGACTCATCCAGAATCCGGGCCTGTTCTTTAGCCTCAAGTCTCACCACCTCTCGGACCTGCCGCGCCCAGCGTTGGCCAGACGGAAAACTCGCAACTCGTTCAGCCACCCGTTCACGCAAGCTCTCATCCAGGTCACGGGTTCGGTCACCCGTGCAGCGGACAATCTGGGTAACCGCAAATGCAGTGGCTTCCGGTTTCCGCCAGTCGGCCTTGAGCAGACGTTCGACCCAGCGCGAGGCTTTTTCTTTTCGCACTACACAGTTGGCAGGACCGTAAATCAACGCGCGCGCGCCGAGCCGCGCGAGCGCCCACAGCTCTTGTTCTGAGACCTTGGCTTTTTCTACCAGCCGAACTAAGGCTTCACCCAGACTGTTTTTAGCCTCAACATTCAGCCGCTCACAGCTGCCGGCAATCTGCCACATCTCGCGTATTTCTTGCGGGCCGACTTTCCGACCGCCGGACTTCTTTTGATTCTTTGCCTGGGGCAGAACACACGGGGCAATCTCACTATACAGGACCGTCTGCTGCTGTCGGCTCAGACCGCCGGCCACCCGCTTCCACATATTCCACCATTCCGCCCGACACTGGGTCGCCTTTGCATGCATCAGCCCCCAGCCATACATCTTCCACAGCTGCTGCATGCGCCATTCATCAGTCGGATGACCGAACCCTGGTCTGAGCAAAAAGCCGGCTAAGTTAAACCAGCGGGCCTCATGTTCAGGGCCGTGTGCGCGCCCTTTTTGATTTTCCCACAGGACGTCCCACAAGCACCGAATAGCGCTCAGCGGCCAACTGTCGCGGGTGGTGCCGAGCGCGGTTTCAAGTTGACGGGCCAATGTCTGCGGCTCGACTTTTTCGCCAGCATCTTCGCTCTTGGTAAATACCCCGTGGGTAAATACTACATGGATGAGCTGGGCTGCTTCGTCCAAACGGTTCTCATCTATCACCTGTTCTTCACCCACAACGGCTGCAGAAGACGCGGCGGACGCGGCGATAGACTGGCCTTCGCCACGCAGTTGAAACTGGAGCCGCCAGCGGTGGTCGGTTTGCCGGGCTTCACACCACAGTTCGAGAGTGCCGACTTCGGTAAAGCGGGCAGATACGTGGACCGGGATTTTGGTCACACGAGCTTTTTTACCGAAGCGCAAGACGGTCCGTATCGGAGGCAAAAGAGAAATCTGCTCGGTTTCAAGTGTCAGGAGTTCACCCGGCTGATCAGCGCTTCTTGTACTTGAGGCGTAGAGCGGAAAGCTGACCGGCCGATTGGCCAGCACCTCAAATTCCTGCTCCGTCAGATGGACCTCTTCGCCCTCTTCCATCCCTCTGCGTACGAGACACACAGCCGACATCGAGCCCTCAGGTTGCTCAGTCGATTCCCCATTCGTATTCTGCGCTGTCCCTCCAACGCCAATATAGTACGAACGGGCGCTGCCTCCACCTATGCGTACGCCTTGGCCACGGCGGACCATCCCGTAGTAAGCAGCCCCATGCGCAACGGCCAGATCAAGATTCGTATGAGACAGAACTGTCGGCTGCCAGTCTGCTTGTCCATCGGTCTGAAACCAGGCTGCCAACGTCGTGGCAATGCGTTCACGGATTGCCAGCGGAGTCAGAGCCCCCCCATTAAAGAGTATGGCATCAGGCTGAGCTAATCCGTGCAACGCAGGCGCGACAGCGTCGACATGCCGGCTGAGAAAAAGGGCGACGTGGCGCAAAATTTCAGGTTCCGCTTCGTAAGGAAGTCCGAACTCTTGGAGTCCCGACTCGTGGAGTCCAGCCTGTCCTCCCCGGCGCGGCCGCGCATCGGCTTCAACGCTAGGGAAAAACCCATCGAGTACGACCTGCTCAACATCTTGACGGGAGAGGCTGTCCGTTAAGGTTCCACCAATAACCGAACTCCCTCTTCCCGGGAGGGTCAACGTCGCCTTTTCCCGTAACGCGTCGGCAAAGAGATCTTCCTTTGCCATACGACACAGCTGACTCAGCAGATGCCAGCGCTGGGTATCCAGTCGCTGGCCGGTGCTGATGCGCGCCTCCACCTTACGTGCCAGCGCTACGTCCATATTGTCACCGCCTAGCAGCAGATGGTCGCCAACGGCTATACGTTCTAAACCAAGCTGACTCTTGCCTTGCGTGACCGTGATCAAACTGAGGTCCGTTGTCCCACCGCCGACATCACACACGAAGATCACACTGCCTGGTTTGAGCTGAGTCTGCCATGTGTCAGCGTGGGCGGCCAGCCAGGCATACAAGGCAGCCTGGGGCTCTTCTAAGAGTGTAAGCTGTGACAGGCCGGCCTGTTCGGCAGCTTGCACGGTGAGCTCGCGGGCAACCTCGTCAAAAGAGGCAGGAACGGTGAGAACGATTTGCTGTGCCTCAAGCGGCTGGGCCTTGCCCATTTCTTGCTGCCAGGCATCACGTAAGTGCTGCAGATAGCGTGCTGCGACCGCCACCGGAGACAGCTTTTTCACCTCCGAAGGGCCTTCCCAGGGCAGGATATCAGCCTCACGATCTACCCCGGCGTGACACAACCACGACTTGGCCGAAGACACCAACCGGCCGGGAATACGTGCACCTTGGATACGCGCGAATTGGCCGACAGCAAAGGCCCGCTCACCATCCCACGGCAAAGCCAGACTGCCTTGGGGTAAATCGCGTGGACCCGACAGATAC
Source organism: uncultured Binatia bacterium (SeqCode) (assembly GCA_963581605.1). Lineage (GTDB taxonomy): Bacteria > Desulfobacterota > Binatia > Bin18 > Bin18 > Bin18. The sequence goes on along the minus strand of CAUZQN010000076.1, from coordinate 151 downwards.
AGAAACGACGGCAGGGTCGGCTGGGGCGCAACCGTTGCTTCGTTGACAAGCTGGGGGATGGGGAAGTGCTGCACTTCAGTAGAGCGAGTGGTATCGATATAGGCAACGGCACAATTAGTTGTACCGAGATCGATGCCGACGATGTAACGAG
>CAUZQN010000075.1:0-8393 GCA_963581605.1 uncultured Binatia bacterium (SeqCode) | reverse complement strand
GGCTCAGTGACTGGGGTTGATATATCCCAGCCTATGCTGGGTCGTGCACGTGAGCGTCAACAAGAACAGCAGCTTGAGAACCTCACTTTCATCAACGCGGATGCTCAGGCGCATCAGTTTGAGTCAGCAAGCGTCGATCTGATTTTTTCTCGTTTTGGTGTCATGTTTTTCGATGATGCCAGAAAGGCGTTTGGCAATCTGCGTATTGCCCTCCAATCTGGAGGGCGACTGTGTTTCATTTGCTGGCAGGAATTGAAGAAAAACGACTGGGTTCGCGTGCCGCTTCAGGCCGCAGCTCAGCATATTCCCCTTCCTCCTCCGCCAGAACCCGGCACTCCAGGCCCGTTTGCTTTTGCTGACCCTGATCGGGTGCGTGATATTCTTGAGTCAGCTGGTTTTCGAGACGTGAACCTCCAGTCGTATGAAACAGATATGGACCTGGGCGGAGCGACAGGCATAGAAGGTGCTGTGGAATTCCTCCTGGCAATCGGTCCGGTTGCAACTCTTTTGCGCGAATCAGATGAGGCTACGCGCACGCGTGTTGCTGATGCCATCCGTAAGGCGCTTGCTCCTTATGAGGAGGGGGACAGCGTCAATCTTCATAGCGCCACCTGGATTGTTCAGGCACGGGCAGACCAATGAAGGCTAGAGGCGGCCGGTTAGTCTCGCCAGGTGAATAGGCGCAAACAATCCGTTGCCAGATCAAACAGATGACTGCAACCGGTTGATCCGCCGACTTGATCCGCGATCAGTCGAGAAAATTTTTTGCTAAGCGTAAGCCCGTTGAGGCCGGCCGTCCTACGCTGCGGTGCCTCACATAGGCCCTGGTAGGGGAGGCGGCCGGCCTGACTGGTCGCGTTGCAAATAGTTCCATCGGCTGCGATGTCAAAGGCGATCTGCATTTGCTGAAACGGATCATCCATTTCGTTCTTGCACTGAAAGCCGGATACACTTTCGCACTGGACAATGTGGAGACGCTTCGTACGCCAAAAGAAACGTTTCTGCCCAGGCTCAGGAGAAACGCTATCGGGATCAAAGGCCACAACCGTGCGCGTCTCAAACAACGGTCCTGATTCATCACGATAGGTATAACACGAGTTGCTCACCATGCCCCATTCCGCCCGATCGCGCTCCCACAGCATACGCGCCAGCCGACTCGGACCTGGCGGCATATCCGTCACAAACGAGACAAACCGTTCATGGTCCCCCTTTGGTACTGGATAGGCCTGAAGGCTCACCCGGGCCATTTCGGTGGCCAACGCAAGATGTTCCTGATGACCAGGCAGGTCGCCAAGCAACCCTCGCATAGACGTAGCAAAGCCCTGGCTGGTCCGTGTCCCTTGAATGGCACAGGAACGAGACAGCAGCTCAGGCGACAACACCTGCGGGTCGCCGGACAGATACCGCGCTGAAGCGTGGAGGATCTCATAATCCGGAATGCGCACCACCCAATCGTATTCCAGCGTACAGCGAGAGTCAGAAAGAGTACCCCGAACACGAACGGTCGAGTCTCGAAGGTTGTCAATTTCGGCCTGAAAGGTCCGAACATACCCTTCTGCAGGCAGAGGGAGAGAGAACGCATAGGCTGCAGTCGGCTGAATCATGAACCACTCCCTCTAAGGGAATGCTCCTTCGTACTCAAGGCCCGCCTGCAGTGTATATCTGAAGACATGCATCGCCCTGTCCCTGCTAGGGAGAGGGCGTGAATAAACGCGGGTAAGGGTTGCGGAGGAGAACTATTTTTACGCAGGCCGAGTACTCATCGGCTCTGTAGAAAGAGTCAGATCGCTGCCCGCACGCATCTGGGCCAGCACATGATCCACAACGATCCCGTAATGTATGCCGACGATGGACAATTCAAACGCCTTGATCAAGTGCGCGCCGGGGAACTGCAGCTGGGCGCGTTTCGCGTTCAGGTACTCGCGTGCCGCGTCATAGACCGATTGGGCCTGCGTCCGTTGCAGGACCCCTGTGGCAATCGCATCTCGCACGGCGTGAACGAAATCCTGGATTTCGGCCAGGCCCATGTCAGGTCGACAGCGCACCAGAGCGTTCTGCGCATAGGGCAACATTTGGCCGAAGCGCAGCACATCCTGTCCGTCAAGCTCAATAGACTGCTTGGCGGCGGCACTGACCTTGGCCCAATAGGTGCCTAGGCTTTGCGCTTCAGTACGAATGTCGCGGAGAAATTCCTTATCCAGCTGGGCGGCCCGTTTGAGCAACTGCAAATACCCGCGTTTGTCCTCGGCCCGGAATCCAGCCAGAGCCTGCTGCGTGAACGAGCGAAGAACGGCGAAGGCGGAGTTCATAGTGACGTTACTATGGGAAAAAATGTGCATATCAAGACGACTCAGCAGATGTTCCGCACGTCCATACATGGCCCGCGTGCTGAACAAGGATTCCAAGATATGCAGAAAACCACTCTGAAAGTTCTCCAGCCCCATGACTGGTTTGAACTGTACGGTATCGTCCACATTGTTACACGCCAGATCAGCATCCAGCAGTCGCCCCTGCTCTTTTAGTTCCACATACAGCGGCGTATGCGGCAGCGGGGTCAAGGTGCCCGTCATCGCGGAGAAGACGGCGTTTTCTTCTGCAAAATCAACAATGCCGTCAGCGGTCTGGCGCGTATCGGTATCCGAGCCGTAGATGAATCCGGCTTGTACTTCGATCCCGTGTTCTTGGAGTCGGCGTATCGTGTCTTGAGGAGAAGTTTTGATGTTTTGAAGCTTATTCATCAGCCGCAAGGCAGCTGGGTCGGGACTCTCAACACCCAGGAAGACCGTCACAAAACCCGCCTGCTGCATGAGCGGGATGAGATAGGCGAGAGATTCCTTGCCCAGGTCGATACTCGCTTGGGTAAAGAATTCAAAGGGATAGTCGTGTTGGCGCTGGAACTCAGTCATAGCGCCCAGGATCTCTTCCATGGCCTTGGGCTCAGACACAAAATTATCGTCAACCGTGAACACCCCACCACGAAATCCGGTGTCGTAAATTCCCTGCAGTTCCTTGGTGACATCCGCCTCGCCTTTTGCGCGGGGAAATCCGCCATTGAACTGAATGATGTCGCAAAAGTTGCACCGAAAACGGCAGCCTGCAGTGGTTTGCAACATCAAGGCTCGGTAGGCGCTCACATCAACGAGATCCCAACGTGGATTGGGCAGGCCGTCAAAGGGTTTGAAAATTGTGCGATCTAAAAGATATTTGCGTGAGGCCTCAGGCTCGTTGAGTACTCGTTCGGCGATGAACAGAAAAGGAGCAGCGTCGTTATGTTTGGGCGACTCTTCAAGGCGACGATTGAGATCGGCAATCCAGGGACTCGCCTCACCCCATGCCAAATAGTCGAGGCCCCGATACAGAACGGCATCCAGGTCGTTCTGAGGGTCCAGAATAGAGCTGCGATACGTCGAGGCCAAAGGTCCACCAAGGACCCACGGGGTGTCTGTTCCTTGAGCCGGGCCCTTGAGTAGGTCTACTAATGAGTCTCGCTGCACATTCATCGCACCAGTAAAGACGGCGTCGCTCTCCTGAATTTTCTTGCGCATGGTCTGTTGCGAAGGCTTTTGGACGTTCAGGTCAACGAGTTCAAACTCCCACTCGTCCTGCGGCATCAAAGCGGCAAAAGTTAAAAGCCCCAGCGGCGGGAACGGCGCTTTGCGGCGAATATACTTCATTACATATTTAAAACTCCAGAAGGAGTCCGCAGGAAATTCCGGCGCAATCAACAGTCCTTTTTTTAAACGCATCGTGTTCCCCCCCCGCTGTCACTCGTACTGCAGCAACTGGAGCAAGAAGTCCTTGTCATTCTACGCACCCGAGCTAGGCATCGGCGTCGCGTTCCATTCTTGTCCGGCACCTACAGACAGCCCACCATTCCACCCGCAGTTAAGTACGCATGTAGCCTGTTATTCTACCAAATACAATCCGCCCGAATAGTCAGCCTGCCTTACTTCTTCGAATTGGTCAATTTTTACGGCAGAATCATTTCAGAACCATTGCAGAATGATTGCTGTAGACTGAGTGAGCTGGTATAAGGCAGCCACATTTGTCACTAAGGAGGGCATATGCAGAGACAACTACTGAGCGTCGTGGTCGGTCTGTTCTGGATGTCCTGGCACCTAGCCTGGGCGGAAATGCCTGACACCACTCTGCAGGCGATGTTCCATCCGTATGCGAACGGCAAACCGGCTGTGGATGGCTTGGCCCCTGGAACGAAAGTGTCACAGGATTCGTGGCAAGCAGCCCAAGACTACCTGCCAGCCGAAATCCTCGACAAAATCAAAGCCGGCGAACTGGCATTTGAGGTACAAGAAACTACCGACTTGCCTGTCAGCGAGGCCTATATTAAGGCGACTCAGCAGCACGCCGAGCAGGTGACATTTGGCGCGGACGGTGAACTCAACGGGTATGTTGCCGGCCTGCCCTTTCCCGTTCTTGATTCGGCAGATGATCAAGCCGGACTGAAAGCCGCATGGAATCTGCGTTACCGCGATTTTGGCACGATCATGCAGGTCTGGAACACCTTCCGCCTTATAGATGAGTCCGGCACTGCGGGTCGAGTGATTGAAAACTATTATGTCGTGGCCTACGGAATGCATCGTCCCAAGATGGATGGCTCGGATGGCAACGATCCCAACATTTGGAAAGAAGAGGGCCTCCTATACAAAGAGTATTTCCATATCACGGCGCCGTTTGATCTGAAAAATACGATCAGTTTGAAGCACCGCCACGTGCGCGACCAGGCCAAAGACGAAGACTGGCTGTACTCCCCGGCTGGTCGCAAAGTTCGTAAAATTATTATTAAACATGAAGATGCCGCGTTCGACTCGGGCATCCTGAACGATGATTACTTTGGCTTCTCCGGTTATATTCGTAACTATACCTGGAAATTGGTAGGGTCACGCCGATTACTCGCACCAGTCGGTATCCGGGCAGCAAAAACGACCTTTGGCGGACGTGGGGGTTGGTATCCAGTAGATCCTTGGGAACTGCGCGAGGTGTTTGTGCTCGAAGGAGTGCCGAAGGCCGACGATCATCCGTATAGCAAGCGCGTCTTGTATATTGACCGGCAGATGTTTGTACCCGTGTATACCCTCTTTTACGACCGCGAGGGTGCGCATGCCAAGACAATGTTTGAGATGTACGGGAACCCCAAATTCAATCCAGGCAACGAGCACGTCCGCGTACCGGTGTGGACGGGAGAGACCATGATCGACCATCAGAACGCTTTTGGATCAGTAACCGAAATGACCAAGATCATTTACAATGAGCCTATGCCCGTCGAATTTTTCACCCTGAATAAAATTGTGGCGAGAGGGCGCTAATGCGATTCCGCTTACAGCGCAGCCTCTCCTTCGTAACTCTCTGTCTGCTGCCCCTGGTCTTCCCCTTCTCCCCCGCTCATGCAGATTTTACCTACGGAGATCTTTCCCTTTCCGGTAATGTACAAACGCAGCAGATCTTCCGCCATCCCGAACCGGACAAATGGTCCATCATCCAGCAGCGCAACGTCGTGCGAATACGTTTGGAGTACGACTGGATCAAAAACGGCCAGGCTTTCAGTCGCCTCTCCCTACCGGGCATAGATTACGCCCACTTTGTGGGCTTATACCGAGGCGTGTACGACAGCGTATACGATTTTGAGCCCGGGCCGCGCCAAGAGGTCTTTCCCTACGGAGGCCGCGCAGGCCGGGACGGTAAATTATCAGATCTGTCACAAGACGCCGCGCATGCGCTGCGTTTCGAGAGCACGTTTCGCGAAGTATTTACCGACATCGAGTTCGCCAATATACCCCTGTCTTTGCGGATCGGACGCCAAATGGTGGTGTGGGGAGAGTCGGACAACCTGCGCATGCTCGACCGCACAAACGCGCTCGACACCACCTGGCACGGCGGCGGAGTCGGCCAGGAAACCTGGGATGATCTACGCATTCCCTACTGGATGATACGCGGCACCTATAATTTCGGCCGCATTGGAAACTTGAGCGATGTCTATGCTGAAACCTATTGGGTACCAGGGTTATGGGTGCCGCTCAAATTTGGTTTCTCACCAGGCCGCACCTGGAGTTCTCCCGGCTCGAACCCGTTTGGCGGGAGTCTAAGCGGAGGTAATTTTAAGCTGCTCAATCGAACAGCCTTAGGCCGCCGAGGCAATTATAGCAAAACAATAGATGAGAACAGCCAGGTCGGCTTTCGTATTGGTGCAACCACCTCGCACGGCATCGCCTTCACCCTGAACTATCTATATCAACGCACGGCACATGACGACGGCGTGAATACCTCTAGTCTACGCGGACTCAACCAGTGCGATCTTGGAACCCTGGGTTGCGAGTCGCTAATCGATGTCGCCCGCAGTAATAGCGACCTGATTAATCGCGGCATCCTGCCTGCTGAGGCCTATTATCCCTATACCCATGCAGTCGGCGTCTCCGCGAGTTACGCGGATGCCGAGTACACCGAAGGTGTATGGCGGATGGAGACTATCTATGAATTTGGTAAGCCATTCGCAGATAAGCGTAAACCCATCCTGATTCTGGACGAGAGCAATGCCCCAACCCCAAGTGGCTTCTTGGGCATCAAGAAGAGTGACGTCTGGCAGGCGTTTGTCGGCTTTGACCGGCCCACCTGGATCAGGATGCTCAACCGTCGCTCAACGTTTTTTCTGACCACGCAAATCTTCTGGCAGTATATTCCAACTAGCACGTCGCGGTTTCAGGGACAGCTGTCTGCCACCGACAAGGTCCGTAACTGGGAAGCCGTCGGCACGATCGCGGCAAGCACGGTGTATATGCGCGGTAAGCTGTTGCCGCTCGTCTTTTTTGTGATTGACCCGATCAACCACTACAGCTCGCAGGTCGGCTGGGTGGCGGATTATTATGTTACTCCGCGCCTTATTGTCCGACTGGCTCAAAATTATTTCTTCGTGCCCGGCTACGGCGGCCGGGTGGACGAAAGCTGGGGTTTAGGCGGGCTGTATCGTCGCCGCGACGAAACCGTCCTGCGCGTGACGTATCAGTTCTGAGGGAGGGTGAGGCTATGACGACGGTAGCCGAAGAGACAAGCACAGCAACATTACAGACCGGGCTCATCGACAATGCACAAAGTGGTGCGGAGATCCCCGTTCTTACGGAAAGTTCGAGCACGACTGAACAGGCGCGCCGGGCTTACCAATCCGGCCCTTCCCCGCTCAGACTCGGCATACCCGAATGTGCCCATAAGCCGCCGTCAGCAACAAAATACGCACCGGTGACAAACGAGGCTTCGTCTGAGGCAAGAAAGAGTGCCACGTTGGCAATCTCTTGCGGCTCACCATAACGCCCCATGGGAATCGCTTCGCGGATACGTGCAAAGACATCCGGCTTGGCCTCGCCGAGCTTTTTGAGCGGCGGGGTTAAGATCGGGCCGGGACAGATGGCGTTGCAGCGTATGCCTTTGCGCGCATACTCGATGCCAGTCACCCGCGAGATATTGACAACACCAGCCTTGACAGCATTGTACGCACCTAAGGTGTAATCACCCGCCAATCCGGAGACTGAGGCCGTGTTGATAATCACACCCTTGCCCTGCTTCAGCATAGGTCCAAGCGCGATCTTGATCGCGTACCAGTAGCCAGTCAGACTGACATCGAGCGTTTTTTTCCAGCCTTCGAGCGTGATATCCCCGATACGACCGACAACGGTAAAGAGCGCGTTGTTGTGCAAGACGTCGAGACGACCAAAACGGTCGGTCGCAAACGCGATCATCTGCTGGATTTCGGCGGGCTCACCGCAGTCGGCACGACAAAATTCCGCCGTCCCATGCGCTGTGCGAATGTCGTCAACAACCCGGCTTCCACCTTCCTCATCGATATCTACGACTATGATTGTCGCCCCTTCGCGGGCAAAGGTCTTAGCCGTTGCCTCACCAATTCCAGAGCCCGCGCCGGTTATCAGCGCGACTTTGTCTTTAAGCCGCATCTCATTCTCCTTTTATTCTTTTTACTTTTTAATTGACCAATGCTTTGTCCATCAAAATGGCGCTCGGATGCCGCTCGATAGACTCAAACGGATTTTCGCCTTCATACGTAAAGTCTTTGTAGACAATCTCGTGGCGCTCAACGAAACCGCACTTCCGAAAGATATGCTGCGAAATGATGCCGGTCGCTTCGGTAACTGCCGTTGTATAGCCTTTCTTCACACCGTTTTCCAAGCACAGTCGGACCATATTGTACGCGACGGATCGCCCCTTGTGTCGGTCCGAGACGGCTAACAAATTGAGCAGGAGGTATGCCCCAGCATCTATAGTTCGCACTTGTATATACGGCTGGCTCAGAGCGTTCAAAAGGGCATTGATAGGCCCCGTTCCCTCTCCTCCCTCGCTCGCAATTGTCTGGGCGAAGTCGCGTGTGACCAGCG
>CAUZQN010000074.1:0-8449 GCA_963581605.1 uncultured Binatia bacterium (SeqCode) | reverse complement strand
CAATGTATAAAAAGCCCATATTATTCCAGACTTTAGCGTTCCGAGGCTGGAGTCGAAGCGCTTCTTCATAAGCCTGCTTCGCCGGGCCTAACATTTTTATTTTTTGGTATGCAGCGCCAACATTGGAATGCAGACGTGGATCATCGGGACACAACTTGATTCCACGCCGATAATGAGTAATAGCCATGCGCGACAGTCCGCTGCGATCCGCGACGTAGCCCAATCCAAGCCGAGCCCGGCATGAGACTGGGTTATCCTCGACCAATCTGGTATAGAAGGCCAGATCATCGTGCCAGTCACGATTCCGTATGACGGTGCGAACGCTATAAAATGCGAGCAGTACGGCCAGCGCGCTTGCCGCGAGCGCACCGAACACAATCGGCCTGCGCTCCTCTCCTGTCCTGTTTGTCAACCAGACTCCGCCGAGAATGACCACAAGATAAAAACCAAGCACATATCCAGAGAGAGCAAGCTCCCGCTTGAGTGTCACCATCGTCTCGTCATACGACACCACAGCGATGTACACACAAGCCAAGACAAGAATGCTGAAGGTTCCGTACCCCAGCGTGGAAATCCAACGATTTTCGGTTCGGTTTTGTGTGACGTGGGCAAACCCGAGTCCAACAAGAAGACAAAACCCCACAGACGGCAGATACAAATAATGCTCAGCCATCATTTCCGGATGGGGAATGATATGTGACACCGGCAGGAGGGTAATCGCGATCCAGGCGAGCGCAAAGGCAACTAACCAGGAAGACCGCAACGCGGCGAGCACCAGCAGCCCAAGGGACAACAGAAAGCCGACAGCCAGCCAAGACAACGGGTCAAACGGTGACAGGGTTACTGGGAAAGCCCCCGTATAGTCCGCCAGCAGATGAATCGGCGCACACAACAAGAAGAGGTAATACACCCAAATACGAGCGACCGTCAGGAAGTTCGTAACAACACCGCCACCGTACCACGGAATAGCCCAGGTCGGCAGAAGCCTGAACACCCCATACCACGCGAAATACGCACCGATAAGGAGCAGCGGTGCATAGAGGAACTTATGTTTCCACACTGCGCGTCCTAGGCCTCGTACCACTTCTCCCATATAGCGTGGACCGAGAGACATGCCCTGCACCTGGCTGGCGCGAAACGCATCATAGCTCAGCATCACCAGCGGCAGGGTAAGCGCCATTTCTTTACTTGCCACCGCGAGAACATAGCTAAGCGCAAGGGCAAGAAAACACGCTATCCGCTTCCCGACTGTCCGTTGCCCGTGCCAGCCAAGAAACGCCCAGAAACCACACAAAAAGAACAACGTGGTCAAGATATCCCGCCGACCGGATATATAGGTCACCGCTTCGACTTGGACAGGATGCAGCGCCCACAGCAATGCGCTAAAGACAGCCGGCTGCCAGCGCATATCCCCCTCGCCCTCAGACTGTACTCCGCCCACATGTGTCCGGATATTGGTCAAGCTCAAGGCAATCAAAAAAACAAGACAAGCCGTGAGCCAATGATAGACGATATTGTTCAAATGGAAGATCCAGGCGTCGAGCTGACCAGCTTGCAACCCACCGAGGCGATAATCCACAGCGTAGGACAGGGTCCGCACGGGTCGATATCCAAGCGTCTTCGGTTTCAACACCAGGCTCGGATTGGCAGCAATGCGAGGCAGAGCGGAATTGTTCACCACCAGAGAGAAATCGTCAAAAACAAAACCACTCTCCAACGCATTCGCGTATGCGCCGGCAATCACGATTGCCAATAGACAAAAGACTCCAAATCTTCGCATCCCTTTCCCCCTGTCCAGAACCGTCCCGCCTCATACCGTTTTCATGTAATTTTGCCAAGGCTCTTCACCCTCACCCACAGCCGCTCCTGTTTCCCTCCTGTCTCAGGACAGGCTCGTCCAAGGGGCAAGGGGGGCTCCGGGTCTGGACCCTATACAAACGCAGCTGCAAATTGCTCTAGCGGTTTTCTTCTTGCGCTGACGCGGACGGCGGCGTACCCCGACTCGGCTGGCGTGCACTGTCGATCATCTTTTTAAGTTTGCGGATCCGGCCCGTAAACTCCTGCGTCACTAACTGTGCTTCGTCCCGATCACGAATCACGTATGGCGTAATCAGGATAATCAGTTCAGTGCGCTCACGTTTGTCTTGTTCGACCCGAAACAGACGACCAAGCACCGGAATGTCCATCAGAAAGGGGACTCCGCTACGGGTGCGCTCGACCCGCTCGTCAATAATGCCCCCAATGAGGATGGACTCGCGGTCGCGCACCACTACCGTCGTTTCCGCTTGACGATTTGTAAAACTCGGCGAGTTAGTATCACCGAACGACGTCACTCCAACGCTACTGACTTCCTGGCTGATTTCCATATTGACCAGGCCAGCCGAATTGACCTGGGGCAGGATGGTTAGGATGATCCCGGTGTCCCGGTACTGAATGCTTGAGACAATATTGGCAGTTGCTAGGGTACTCTGCTGGGTTGATGTCAAGATGGGGATTTCTTCACCAATTATAATAGTGGCCTCGCGATTATCCACGGCGAGGACATGCGGAGTGGCCAGGATATTCACATGAGACTTCGTACTCGCGGCAGTCAGTAGGGCAAAAAATTTGTCTCGGTCGGTAATAAACGAAAACAAGCCACTGCTCCCGACACTCGCCGCACGTTTCGCCCCGGTCAGGATACCTGAATCGAAGATATTCCCACTGCTCGTGCCGCCCTCTTCAGTAGTGCCGCCTGCGCTGCTTAGTCCGCCATTGGCGAGGGCCCATTCAATACCAAATTGGAGGTCGTCATTGAGCGTCACCTCGGCAATGATGGCTTCGATCAAGACCTGTCTGGGAACCACATCGAGCTTGACCAAAACCTCTCGGATTTTCTCGTAATCGCGTGGCGTGGCCAAAATAATCAACGAGTTCGAACTTTCATCAGCCACAATCCGGACTTCTTCTTTAAAAATCGATGGCTCGCCTTCTTTGGGCTCAATCAAAATACTCTGGGTTCCGCCTCCGCGTGAGCTTCGGCTACTGCGCCCGCTGCTTCGACCCCGCCCACCCCCAAGCCCGCCTGATCCCAAACCACCACCGCTCGAAGAGCGCGCGCTACCGCGTTCCCCGTTTCCGCCTCGGGTGCTGCCTCCTCTTGCCCCCCGCTCTTCATTCCCTCGACTGCTTCGACTGCTTCGACTGCTTCGACCGCCCCCACCACCGTATAAATCGCCCAGCACGTCGGCCAGATCCGCTGCCTTTGAATTCTCCACCGTATAGACGTGCACAGTGCGTCCAGCGCCTTTTTCAGGCGGCACATCAAGGAGCTTAATCCATGTTTCTACTTGGCTAAAAATTTCGTTATTGAACCCAATCACCACAAGCGAGTTCAGCCGAAGAAGCGGAATGATGTACACGCCACGTTCTTCTGCGCTCTGCGGTGTGACACCGTACGGCTGCAAGACACTCGCCAACTCCTTGCCAATATCCTCAACACCGGCATGTTCAATCCGGTAGACCTGGGCATGGAGTTCCCGAAACGTATCCGTATCAAAAGCGGCAATCAGCTCTTTCAGGCGCTCGACGTTTGAAGCCAAATCCGTCAGGATAACCAGGTTTCCGCGCGGATAGGCCACCACATCGCCGCCTGGCGAGACAAAGGGCTGAATAATCTCAGCCATTTGTCCAGCCGCCAGATATTCGACCTTGACCAGCTCAATGACGAATTCATCCTGAGCCGCCGCTACTCGTCGCTCGTCCCGTTGTGTTAACAGCGGAACACGGGTTTTTGCCTCTCCGACCGGGGCAATATGGTAGACTTCACCCACCTTCACCGCGGCTATGCCATTCGTCCGCAGGATCTGATGAAAGAGAGGAAACAGGTCCTGGCCACTCAGTTTACTCGCCGTACGAATGGTCACCGTGCCTTGCACACGTGGATCAATCGAATAGTGGATACACAGCCCGGCGGCCAGCCCCTGGATCACTTCCCGGATATCCGCGCCTTCAAAATTAAACTCAATGAGTTCGGCATCACCAACAGGAACACAGCCCTCCGTATCGCCGCTCTCCGTTGGCGGAGAACTTGGGGCGTCTTGGGCCAAGCCCTTGTCTGACGCGACCAGTAAGAGCGTGCATAAAAGAACGATGCTCCAACACCAGACCCGTACCATCCCCACCTCGCTTGTCCTCACTTCTTACCCACTCTCTCTATGTCTTTAGCGTCCGTCTGGCCCAATACGATTCTCACGAGCAGTTTGACGGCGGATCTTGCGCAGGCGCCGCTGCATTTGTTGGATTTGCTGCCGAATCAGGACCGTATCATCAGGCCCTGATTTTTTTGGTTTACGACTTGCCTGCTTCCGGTTTGTATGTCCCGCTCGTGACTTCTCAGGGAGGACTCTAGGTGCTTTCTTTGCGCCCTGGCTGTCAAGCAGTCGTAAGGACAGCTTCACCTCGCCAGCGTCCGGTCCAAGCGACAGTGTTACTTCGGTTGACGTGACCGTAGCCAGGAGATACTGGCCAATCTGCTTGCCTTTTTGCACCCGAGTCACTTTGTTCGCCTGTGAGGAGTCGGCGAGGAAGGCTTCCTCTCGTCCTGGCGCAAGAAACACCCCGACAAGTGTAAGATGAGATGGGGGAGGAATAGGGTCGGCCGGAGGGCTCTCAGCTATCACCTCTGGTCGTTGTCGCTCCGTAGAAAAGAGGTCTTTGTCGGTAATCTGTTTCGCCAAGCCTGCGCCGACCTGGGCGGGTCGAGCCGGAAGGGAGATCAGCGCTCCGTCTTCTTCACCACCACGACCCGGAGCGGAATGGGCAATAGGCGGAGTACGGTTCCAGGTCGTCACAATCTGCCACACCAGGCATAAGGCCGCCACTCCAAGGATAAGGTGTAAAAAGCGTCGAATCCGCATGCCTACGCCTCACTGCTCATTCGACGCTGGAATCCCTTGCATGATTCCTTCAACTTCAAGGGTGATGGTGAGTGGGGGACGTTTCCCCTGAGATCGGACCCGTCCCACGCTCACACCGTGACGGCCCATGCTGCGCACCTCTAATCGCGACACAGTAAGGAGCCATTCGCCATACTCAACGCCTGAAAGAAAGTTCGCAAGAGCAGGCGTATCGCCACGAAAGGTCATCTGCACCGCAGTTTTCCGAAACGATCCAAGCGTGTCTTCTCGCATCACCTGTGTTGTGACGATTTGCAGCCCGCTTTGGTCCGCGAGTGTCTGGATATGCGCCTGGAGATTACCTGCGGCGAGCGTCGGTGTTTCGCCGGGAACGAGCTGCTGTTGGGCTACGCTAAAGCGTTGCTCCAATGTCTGAACGCGTTCTTGGACCTGATCAGTGCGGGCCTGGTGACGCTGCATTTTTGCAATACGTTGCAGATCGCGCTCTATCGTCGCTTCAAGCCGCGCCGTGTAGGACAGATACGGCGCAATCATGCCATACCGAATACCGACCAATACGAGCGCACCCACGGCAGCAGCCGCTAACCTGCGCTCACGGGCTGAGAGCCGCTGCCATACAGCCCACACTGCCCCTAACCGCATGGGTTCACCTGTGCCCCCAGGGTAAAGGTTTCTCCCTTTCCCGTTTTTGTAAACGGTGCTTTAGGGGCCACGTTCTGCAGACACGCAGACGCCTCAAGAATCGCCACTAAGTCAGAGGCCGAGCCCGTTTTCGCGACGCCACCCAACTCCACCTCGCCATTCTTCTTAAAGCGAAACGTCGTCAGATAGACCTCTTTAGGGATCATAACGGACAAGTCGTTCAGCAAAGGAGTCAAGCGGATGCGTGTGGCCTCACGGAGCGTTTGGAGCTGCTCGTGGTAGCGCTGGGCTTCCTCTTCTTGGTCCTGGACGCGGCGGACCTGAGGATCAAGCTGATCAATCTGTGCGGTTAACGCCTGCAAGGTTCGACGGTCTTGGATAACGATTTCTGCCGCCCACACAATCCCAAGCAAAAGAATACAGCCAACTAAAACGAGGGTCAGCGCAGAGAGCCGTTTTTCTCGATGCGCACGCCTGTCCGCAGGCAGAACATTAATCTGCCCTCCCTCGCCAACAGCTTGTAACGCCGCTCCCAAGGCGGAACAAGTGGCCGTAGAAAAGGGCTCTAAGGGTTCTTCTTCTCCCAACACGAACTGTTCCTGGGCCAAGCCTTTCAGGTCATGTTCGGCGTCTACCCTGAGCGGGAGAGAACCATTATCATCCCAGCTAAATATCGGCGTGGTATCAGGAGCGCTACCCGGAAAGTTCCGCGCAATACTTTGGGTGAGGATATCAGTAAACGCAGCCGGCTCCGGTACACGACCGATCGGCACAGTCTGGCTCGCTACCAGTTGGTGTTTGTCGAGAAAACTCATTTCGAGGCAACCATTGTCTCGAGCGACGAGAACCTGCTGCGCTTCGGAAACAGGCGAACACGCGAGTAGCGTTGTCGCCTGGGCTGCACTGCTCAAGGTCACGATCTGCGGCTGCACGTTGGCTGCGGTTAATACCTCAACCACAGGATCAACGTCTTCGCGGGGAAAACAAAAAATCACAACCCCCAGCCGTTGCTCTTCTCCCCCAACTTCAGTGATCACATAATCGTAATAGATCTCATCCTCGCGAAAGGGTAAGAGCCGCTCTACCTCGTATCGGATCACCTGTTCCAATGAACTCCGGGCGGTCTCAGGCACGAGCAGCCGGCTCACACTGGCATTTTGGCGAGGCAAGCACAGAACAATTTGGTCCGGAATCGTTTCGATGGTGGCGAGAAAATCTGCCAAAGCCTGACGCAAGGCCAAGAGGTAGTCTGCGCGATCTTCCGGCAATGGTACGGTCTGGACTTTGCGCAGAGCAATCCGAAAGAAACGCTTGGTACTATGAACGAAACTCACCTCGCGCGCCCCAACAGCAATGCCGAGGCCGTCAAGATAGTCGATCTGAGAGAGACGCTGCGCAGTCGCGGTCAAATCCATCCAAGAACCTCTTATTCAGAGCTGCGAATGTCGGAGTCCAAGCCGGAGCCGCCTTCGACCCCATCGGCCCCATATGAGATGATATCGAACTCCCGGCCGGCAGTGCGATAGACATAGGCCTTGTCCCAGGGATCTTTGGGGATATTTTTCTTCATATACGGGCCATCCCACCTCGCCACACGGGCAGGATCTTTGCGGAGAGCTTCCAGTCCTTCGCCTTCTTTTGGGTAGCGGCCAATGTCTAATTTGAACATCTCAACTGCGGTGGCAAAGTTCTCGATTTGTGTACGCGCGGCCTTAGGTTTGGCTTTATCAACTTGACCAAGCAGATTCGGACCAACGAGCGCCACCAGCAAGCCCATAATCACCATGACGACTAAGAGTTCGATTAACGTAAAGCCGGCTTGGCGGCCGTCAGACTTTTTCTGCTGTGTCATGCGCCTCTCCTCTCTCTGTCCTAAAATGCCATCTCGTTCATACTAAAGATGCCGACGAGCATAGAAATCACCACAAAGCCGATCACCAATCCCATAGTCAGCAACAGAATCGGTTCGACAAGCGATGTCATACGGCGAATCTGCTGCCGTGTCTCTTTCTCAAAGTAACCGGCAACTTGCCCAAGCATTTCATCCAGCCGGCCCGTTTCCTCACCTACTGCGATCATCTGAAGAGCCAAGGTCGGAAATGCACCCGTCCGCCCCAGGGGACCGGCCATGCCCTGCCCCTCCCGGATACCGGCACGCACATCTTTGACGGCATGACGGATAACCTGGTTGCCAACAACCGCTTCGACGACCTCCAACCCCTGCAGCAGGGGCACCCCACTCTCGAGTAGCGTGCTCAGCGTTCGGGCAAAACGTCCCACCTCCCGTTTCTGCAACAACGGGCCCAGCAGAATAATACGTAGGCACCAGCCATCCCACGCTAAGCGTCCGTGTGGAGTCGCCACATATTGGCGCCAGCCCAACCAACTCCCTACGCTAAGAAGAAGCAAAAGCCACCAATAGGACCGCAGGACGCCACTCACCGCCAGCATAAACTGCGTTGAGGCTGGGAGTGCTTGACCACTATCGGCAAACAGCCCGGCAAAACGGGGCAAGATACCCACGAACATAAAAATAATTGCCCCGGCTCCGACGAGTACTAAGATAGCCGGGTAGGCCATGGCCGACTTAATTTCTTCTTGCACCTCTTGCGCCTGTTCAAGATATTCTGCCAAGCGCTGCAGGACGGTCTCAAGAAAACCGCCCAGTTCACCGGCTTTCACCATATTAATATACAGCGGTGGAAATATTTCGGGATACTCGGCTAATGCTTCCGCAAGCGATTTCCCCTGCTGTACGGCCTTGAGGATTTCGTCTATCACCTTGCTGAGCTCGGCTTTTGAAGCAAGCCCGGTGAGCACAGACAGGGCACGATCAAGTGGCAGCCCAGCCGAAATCAATGTTGACAATTCATGCGTCATTAAGAGCAAGTCACGTTGCGTGACCCGCC
>CAUZQN010000073.1:0-8461 GCA_963581605.1 uncultured Binatia bacterium (SeqCode) | reverse complement strand
AAATGCCTCGACATCGTAAAATTTGTCAGTGATAGCAACAATATTCGTACTAAGCGGTACCTCCTCAACTGCTTCCTTGCAAGCTGAGGAGAGGCTCAACACAAACACCAAAGACCAAAGACTGAGTGTCCATTTCATGGGAGTCCCGCTCCTACGGGCTGAATAGCCCTCATTGTCTACTATCTTCATCCATACTTTGCAATGCGCCTGCCGGCAAGTTTTGTCCTATTCAGCCTGTTTTTGCAGACCACCCTTCCGATAGGCCTGAGATTTGGTATAGTTTTAAGCTTTGAAATACGTATACATACGAGAGGTAAGATGAGAACATGACCACATCGAAAATTACGTGGACAAGGATTGATGAAGCGCCCGCATTGGCAACATTTGTGTTACTGCCTATCGTTGAGGCCTATACAAAAGGTTCCGGTATCGAGGTTGCAATAAGCGATATTTCGCTTGCAGGCAGAATCATCGCAAACTTTCCCGACAACCTGACTGAGGAGCAAAAAATCCCTGATTGTCTGACGCAACTGGGAAACATGACACAGACACCAGAGGCGAATATCGTCAAACTGCCGAATATTAGTGCAACCATTCCCCAGCTAAAAGACGCTCTCAAAGAGTTGCAAGACAAGGGCTACGATATTCCTGACTATCCTGAAGAGCCGAAAGACGATGCGGAGCAAGCGCTGCAAAAAAGATTTTCCGCCGTGCTGGGTTCCGCAGTCAATCCTGTCCTGCGGGAAGGCAACTCTGACCGCAGAGCCGCCGCCTCAGTCAAGAAGTTTGCCCAAAAGAATCCTCACAAAATGATGCAAGAGTGGCCGGAGAGCGGCTCGAAATCCCAAGTCACCCACATGGATGGGGGAGATTTTTTCGAAAGCGAGAAATCCACCACCATACACAAGGCTTGTGACGTCACAATTGAATTTGTTGGCCAAGATGGAACGGATGGCAAGATCACTGTCTTGAAAGACAAGCTGGCTCTTCTCGAAGGCGAAGTGATCGATACCGCCGTCATGAATGTCGCTGCGTTGCGCAAATTCTATGCTGAGCAGATCGACGCAGCAAAGAACGAGGGGGTGTTGCTGTCTTTGCACCTCAAAGCGACCATGATGAAAGTCTCTGACCCCATCATGTTCGGTCACTGTGTGTCCGTGTACTTCCAAGAGGCGCTCGACAAGCACGCCCAGGCCCTCAAAGAGATCGGGGCGAATGTCAACAACGGTCTTGCGGATGTGCTTGCCAAACTCGATCGCCTGCCCGCCGATAAAAAAGTCGAGATCGAAGCGGACATTGCTGCGGTGTATAAAAATCGTCCTGCGCTTGCGATGGTCGACTCAAGAAAAGGCATCACCAACCTGCATGTCCCCAATAATATCATCGTCGATGCGTCCATGCCCAATGTGGTGCGTGACGGCGGTCGGATGTGGAATACGGAAGACCAGCTTCAAGATACAATCGCCATGGTGCCCGATCGGTGTTATGCGACCATGTATAAAGAAATTCTTGAAGACGCGAAAAGGAACGGACAATTTGATCCTTCGACCATGGGCAGCGTCTCCAATGTCGGCCTGATGGCACAGAAAGCCGAAGAGTACGGTTCGCATGACAAGACCTTTGAAGCGCCCGCCAATGGCACAATTCGCGTCGTTGATACTTTCGGTTCCACGCTCCTTGAGCAGTCCGTAGCAGTTGGCGACATCTTCAGAATGAGCCTAGCCAAGGATGCCCCTATCCGAGACTGGATCCGCCTTGCTGTCACACGAGCAAAAGCGTCCGGATCACCGGCTATTTTCTGGCTGGACGAGCGCAGAGGGCACGACACAGAAATCATCAAAAAGGTCAACCAGTATTTGCCGGAGCATGACACGACTGGTCTCGATATCCGCATCATGAATCCGCAGGAAGGGATGCGGTTTTCTTTGGAACGGATCCGTCGAGGGGAAGATACGATTGCGGTGACAGGCAATGTTTTACGCGACTACTTAACTGACTTATTCCCGATTCTCGAACTGGGCACCAGCGCGCGTATGCTGTCGATCGTCCCGTTGATGAAAGGTGGCGGACTATTCGAGACAGGCGCCGGAGGCTCCGCTCCCAAGCATGTGCAACAGTTCCTGAAAGAGGGTCACCTGCGCTGGGACTCCCTGGGTGAGTACTGTGCCCTGGTTCCCTCGCTTGAAATGATTGCCGAAAATACGAAGAACGAAAAAGCAGCGATTTTAGCCGAGACGCT
Source organism: uncultured Binatia bacterium (SeqCode) (assembly GCA_963581605.1). GTDB lineage: Bacteria > Desulfobacterota > Binatia > Bin18 > Bin18 > Bin18. Next base: position 6,222 of record CAUZQN010000073.1, on the reverse strand, counting down.
GGACCAGGCGGTCAGCAAATACTTTGAAAATGCAAAGTCTCCTTCGCGTAAGGTGAATGAGATCGATAACAGAGGCAGCACTTTTTATCTGGCCCTGTATTGGGCACAGGCGCTGGCTGCACAGAGTAAAGATACGGCTATGCAGGAGCGTTTTGCTGGAGTCGCCAAAACGCTCGAAGAGGATGAAGCCAAAATCACGCAAGAAATGCTCGCCGCGCAAGGCGAGCCTGTTGATCTTGGCGGTTACTACATGCCCGATCCAGTCAAGGCAACACAAGAGATGCGTCCCAGCGCTACTTTTAACGCAATTATTGACGGGATGTAAAAAGGATTGCTTATCCTTCATGCCCCCTCTTCCTGATACGGAGAGGGGGCTCTTTCACATATCCACAGCTTCACATCTCAGCGCAACGCCACCGCTTTATCCGGTACGCGTGGCAGAGAGAACCAGACAGCATTACACACGTCCATTTCTTCTTCGTCGAGGGTCAGGTCCACTGCGGGGAGTGATTGTTTGAGCTGTTCAGGCGATGTCGCGCCCACAAGAGGTGAGGTGACTTCGGGCCGGGCAAGTACCCAGGCGATGGCGACTTGAGTAAGCGACTTATCGCGTGCGTCAAAAAATTCTTTGAGCTGCTCGACTGCGGCAAATTGTGCCGTTTGCCAGTAGCGCTGACGATAGATTTCTCCCGCCCGACCACCAAGGGCAAAACGTGTTCCCGCTGCCGGTTCTGCTTCAGCTTTATGTTTACCTGTCAGGAACCCACCAGCCAGCGGATTATACGGGATCATACCGATGTCTTGCGCGCGACACAGCGGGAACAGCTCGTGCTCGATTTCGCGGAACAACATGTTATAGCGGGGTTGGACACAATCGAAACGCGCAAGCCCGAGCGTGTCGCTTTGCCACAGTGCTAAGGCCAGACGCCACGCTTGGAAGTTTGAACAACCGATATAGCGCACCTTGCCCCGATGCACGAGATCATCCAGCGCCCCCAAGGTTTCTTCTATCGGCGTTTTCGGATCCGGGGCATGGATTTGGTAGAGGTCAATGTAGTCAGTCTGTAAGCGCTGCAAACTAGCTTCAACCGCCGAGAAAATATGCTTACGAGACAGTCCTCGGTCGTTGGGTCGATCCCCCATCGCGCCCCAGCATTTTGTGGCCAGGACGATGTTCTCGCGTCGGCCTTTCAACCATTTGCCGACAATCTCTTCCGTTCGTCCGGCTGTTTCAACTCCGCCGCCGGCGGGATAGACGTCTGCGGTATCGAAGAAATCAATACCGCCCTCAACCGCAGCATCCATAATCGCAAAGCTCTGGACCTCATCACATTGGCGACCAAACGTCATCGTGCCCAAGCAGATCTCAGAAACGTGTAAGCCCGTTCGCCCCATTCGTTTGGTTTGCATGACTCCCCCTTATACCCACCATCTTTTGTATTCCGTTCAGCCCGCGTTAGCCTGGGATTTTTTGTGTGACTCGTATATGATCTTGTTCACCCTACACCGCAAGAGGGAACTGCCCAGAAGAAACTCCATAGAAGGAACCGTTCACGCACAGCACAGGGAGGTACGCGCATGGCACAGAAAACGAAAGCCCGGGCAAAAGTCGTTCCATTACGTCCGCGGAGTAAGACTGCGCGACCTGGCCTCGACTCGCGTCAGGCAAAAGCCTTGCACAAACAGGACGCGGATCATCTCGTGCATGGATTTGTTCCGCTGCACCTGCAGCAAGACAAAGGCATACCTATTTTTGTTAAAGGTCAGGGCATCTATTTGTGGGACACGGAGGGCCGAAAGTATCTCGATGGGCTGTCTTCCTTGTGGAACGTCCACGTCGGACATGGACGCAAGGAAATCAACCGTGCGGTCACTGCCCAGATGAATCAACTCGCCTTTGCCCCAACCTTGATTGGCCCGACGGGCGTGCCTACCGTGCAGCTTGCGACTAAGCTCACCAAGATTGCGCCCAAGGGCCTCACGCGTGTGGTCTTCACCTCGGGCGGCTCTGAGGCCAACGAAAGCATGATCCGCCTGGTACGTGCGTACTGGAAAGCCAAAGGCAAGCCCAAGAAGACCAAGTTCATCACCCTCAACCAGGCGTATCACGGCACCTCAAGCGGCGCTGCGGCTTTGAACGGGATTGCGTTGTTTAATGACCAGGTCTCACCCGGTCTACCCGGCGTGCTGCATATGGCGCGTCCGTATTGCTATCGGTGTGAGCTCGGCAAGACCTATCCGAGTTGCAAAATAGACTGTGCGCAGGAACTCGAGCGGATGATCAAACGCGAAGGGGCAGACACCATAGGCGCATTTGTGACTGAGCCGATTCAGGGCGTGGGCGGCGTGATTGTGCCGCCAAAAGAATGGCTGCCGAAGATCCGCGAAATTTGTTCGCGCCATAATATTCTGATGGTGTGCGATGAGGTGATTACGGGTTTTGGTCGCACGGGTGCGATGTTCGCCTCTACCGGCGCTGGTGTGACTCCGGATATCTTGGTGTCGGCCAAAGGTGTGACCAGTGGCTATTTGCCGCTGGGGCTGATGCTTTTTAAGGAAGATATATTCCAGACCTTTTTAGACACCGGCGACGACTATGCCTTTTGGCATGGCTATACCTATACCGGCCATCCAACCGTCTGCGCTGCTGGGCTGGCGAATCTCGAGATTATCGAACGCGAGAAGTTAGTCCAAAAAGCACGCGAACAGGGTCTCTATCTTGAAAAGAAATTAGCGTCCTTACACGACCTGCCGATTGTCGGTGATACGCGCAGTAAGGGTCTGCTTGCCGCGATCGAGTTGGTCAAAGATAAAACGACCAAAGAAATGTTTCCCGTTGACCTGCGCCTCGCGCAGAGGGTGTGGGAAAAAGCGCTCGACAACGGCCTGATTACCCGTGTAGCAGGGGCTAATAATATAGCGCTGTGCCCTCCCCTGATTATTACCAAAAAGCAGATCGATGAAATGATCACAACTCTCCGGAATGCCATCAGTGCCGTCGCCGCAGAAATTGACGGGGAGTGGCAACTGGCAAGCGGAAAGTAATCTACTCGCCGGGGCAGTTCAGCACTGCTCCGGCACTTTCGCGAATCTTCCAAATCTTCAAATCTATATGGCAGGCAAGCAGGACAGACCGTCCTCATGCCCGTCTCAGCTCAAGCAGTCTTCCCTTGTGGACAGTAAATACACGCACCCGTTTGCCAAAATGATACTGCCGAATAAGAAAGAGTTTGTCATCCCGGTATTCATCAACCCGGTAATTTTTACGATTCGCTTCTTTCCAGGCATACCATAATCCTATCTTTTTCCCATTCTCAAACTGCCCTTGACGCAGTTTGAGACCGAATTTACCCCAGTACACCCACAGCCCGTGCTTGATCCGGTTGCCGTCGGATTCAACGCGCTCGCAATAATAAAAATGCCCCCAGTGAGGGATCTGCTCAACGACCAACTCCGTCTCATCAGGGCAAGCGTGCGCGTAATCAGCTTGGTGAACGGCGCCGAAGACTCCTTCATCCATCATCCCCAATAGGCTGGTCAAGACTTTCGGAAACGAGAAAACATATAAGGCTGCGATGAGGGAAACCAGAAATCCATACCCGAACCCTCGGATTACCTGGCCGAGCAAGGCACGCACCGGTGCAGGCGTTGGGGGACTGGAAGTGGAGATATCAGGCACAGAGAGCATCCTTTCCCGTGCAGGATGGACACTGCAAAGGAAAAGCCAAGCCGAGGGTAGTGTCGCGACAACCGCTACTTCTCTGAAAAATCAGTGTTTTTTGGCTAGTCAGAGCGAACAAAGACAAGGCCGTTTCCCATGCAAAACAGCCAAAACGGGCAGGCATGCCCACCGCTGAAAAAACTGCTTACATTCTCGCACCGCACGCTGCCCGACTCTATGTCTGAAATCGGGCAGCTCTGCCATCATCAGCAGAATCCGGAGCAAAATCTAAGAAATTGGACACATCGGTCAGCAGCAAAAAGACCCAAAAGGCATGCTACACTGCTCTGCATGTCCGTATGGGATCGTACTCGCCAGGGGTTGGTCATCGTCATCGTCTTCGTATTGGCCGTGCAGATCACCGGCTCGGCTGGTGCCAGTCGTGTGATCCAGCTCCAGCTGGACAGCGTTGAGGGATAAGGCTGGTCGATTAAAAACTTGCAGCTTGAACTTGCACTGCTGTCAGCCAGCGCGGCAGGTCTGCAGCTCACGATTGCGCACCTGACACTGCCAGCACCACTAGGTCGTTTGACACATCTTGCAGTCGTCTGCTCCCACGTTGTTTTCTCCAGTATAGAGCTAGGTTGTTCCCGCGGCAGCCTTCAACTCGGTTTGCCCCTATTTGACCAACAACCAACACCATTCTCCTTTACGTATCAGCATCATCCCAGACGTCTGCGCTTCTCGCTGCCCCAGCTTCCTCTGGCTGCTGGGCGCATTGCAGTCGAAGGCCGGCAAGACCACGGCCAGTGGCAACTCACCCTCACCGCAACACAGCTTGAGATTGCTCAGCTCACCGGGCAGCTTATACAGACGTTCAAAGACCAATTCGGCTGGCTCGTGAATTTCACCAATTTTGAGAGTTCGGGCACTCTAAACGCTCGCCTGCACATGTCCGGACATGAAGGACGACTCGTACGGGCTGACCTGAATGGAGATCTTTTCGATCTCACCTTTAGCGATGCGCAAGGTCTTTACGCAGGTGAGCAACTGAGAGCCCACTTTTCGATCCAGGCAACACAAACACAGGCAGCACCCGTCGGGGTGCAAGCCAGTTTAATAGTGCGTACACATTTCGCCTTGCAACAGGGGCAAATCTATATTGATCCTGTTTTTTTGAAGTCTCACAGCAACCCGTCACCCTTGTGAGTGAGATAACCTGGCAGTCGAATCCGCCGAATCTGAACATATCTCAATTCGCCTTTACTCACCCAGGAGTTCTGAAGCTGACAGGCCATATCCACCCAGACCTCCAGGCCCTGGCGGTCTGGCAACTGCCGCAAGATCTTTTTGCACTGCTCGAAAATCCAGACCAGCTTCCACTGCACAGTGCCACTCTACACCTCGACAAAATCGCACTCGACAGCGTGTACCAAACCTATCTCCAGCCCTTTCTGATTGGAACAAAACTCGACACACTGAACACAGCCGGGCAGCTCAGCTTGACACTCACCTATCAACGCGAGAATCATGGCGAGGAGTATGCATCGGCTCAGGTCGCACTCGAGCAAGTAAGCCTGCGTGACCAGCAAGACCGCTATGCCCTTGAAGGGCTGAACGGAACACTGGTCTGGACCAGCCCTCACGGACCGGCTCTTACCTCACGACTCACATGGCAAGGTGGACAGATTTACCAAATTCCCTTTGGGGAAAGTACGCTCACAGTGTCTGCTCAGGGGCGCAGCCTTGATCTGCTCACACCGACGAGCGTGCCCGTTCTCGATGGTGCTGTGCAGATCGACCACTTTCATCTTGAGCCACCCGGCAGCTCGGACATGGAGTGGCAATTTGAAGGCAGCTTCAGACAGCTCTCCTTGCGAGCTTTTAGTCAAGCCGTGGGTTGGCCAGCGCTGTCGGGTACGCTATCCGGGTCCACGCCCCGCGTGACGTATCGTGCTGGGATCGTTCAGGTTGACGGCGATATCAGCATACGCGTCTTTGATGGGACTATCACCATACGAGATCTTCGCCTGGAACAGCCGCTGAGCCGTATTCCGCTGTTATACGCGAATATCGAGGTGAGCGAACTCGATTTGGAAAAGCTGACGGAGACCTTTGCCTTTGGCGGGGTTCAAGGCAGACTGAGCGGCCAGGTTCGTCAACTTTCATTGCAAAACTGGCAGCCGGTTTCCTTTGAGGCAAGTTTTGCGACCCCAAAAGAAGATGATGCGTCACACCGAATCAGTCAAAAGGCCGTCGATAATTTAGCGAGTTTAGGCGGGATCAGCGGAGTGCTGTCCCGCAGTGTATTGCGTTTCTTCGACGATTTTTCGTATACGCGACTCGGACTCAGCTGTCGCCTTGAGCGGAATGTGTGTGAAATGGACGGCGTTGAATCAGTCGACGACGGATACTATATCGTCAAAGGGGGCGATCTTCCGCCGCGTATCAATGTGATTGGCCGAGTGCGTCGTGTTGCGTGGGCTGAGCTCTTAGCACGCTTACAACTTGCACTCATCAGAGTTACTCCGGAAATTCGTTAAAAAAGGAAAAAATATGAC
>CAUZQN010000072.1:0-8588 GCA_963581605.1 uncultured Binatia bacterium (SeqCode) | reverse complement strand
GATCAACGACTTGGATGAGCATACTACCGTCGCGTATATTTTTAATCCTGCTCTTTCATCCGTTGAGCTTTTACAGTCGATTAATGCCGATCTTGGACTTCCAGTCGACTCCACAAGCAAAAAATACCTGACTGACGATCTCAACCGGTTTCTTCTTGACGAACAGGTTGCCGGACGGCGCGTGGTGGTGATTGTTGACGAAGCCCAAGACCTCGAGCCGTCCGTTCTTGAGCAGCTCCGGCTTCTGTCCAATCTTGAGACTGAACGAGAGAAACTCCTCCACATCATTCTTGTGGGACAACCGGAGCTCCGCGACATGCTTGCCCAGCCGGGGCTTGCCCAGCTGGATCAGCGGGTGACGTTACGCTGGCATCTGGGGCCGCTCGATGCAGAAGAGACCGCCGCGTATGTTCGCCATCGTCTGCGCATTGCTGGAGCGGAACGAGAAACGCTACTCTTTCCAGCTCGCTCTCTTCGTCAGGTGCATCGGTTTTCTCACGGTGTGCCTCGTCTTATCAATACCCTGTGCCATCGCGCCCTCCTTGTTGGCTATACGCAAGAGGAGATGTGCATTAGTCCACAGATCGTTCGGCATGCCATACGGGAGCTACGCCAGCATGCAACTGGGGCACAGCACTATCGTTGGTCCCCGACTGCTGTGTCGATTGCGCTGGTGATGGGCGGACTTCTCCTTGTTTGGGCAACTTTTGGTGTGCCAACTGCATGGAAGAGACCGGTTTGGTTGGTATCGCACCCGGAAGAGGCTGAGGGTGTTGCTCCCGCAGCTGTCATGCCATTGCTAGGAGAGAGGCACAGAAGCCTTCCCACGCAAGAAGACGTAGCGGTGGCTTCTTCTGCTCTGGCCTTGCAGCTGCCTGAAGTCCCGGTTCCGGCGGCGGCTGCTTTTTTTCGAGAGCTTCAGCAGGTCGATATGATGGCCAGCGCGGTTCAGGCGACACAGAATCTTCTCACCGCTTGGTATGGCGCCGCTCTGCTGAAGGTCGAATGGCAAGGGGGCAAGCTTGATCTTGAAGCAATTGCGGCGGCACGCCAACTCGACTACCTCCCAGTGACTGGAGATGCCAAGCTCCTATCGCGTCTCGATCTACCTGTGATGGTAGGGATCACCCTTCCGCCTTCCGGGGAAACTCGTTTTGTCCTGATCCGTCAGATGGCGCAGACCCATTGTCTTGTCCAGCTCAGGCAGGAGTATACGGTGCCGCTCGAATCTATTACCAACAACTGGTTTGGCGAGGCCCATCTGTTTTGGAAAGATTTTGAGCAGATCGGATCCTTACTCAGTGTCGGGAGTGTAGGGAAGTCAGTCGAGAAATTGCAGGACTTGTTGGCAAACGTTGGGCAACATGCTGATGAAGCGCCTTTACTTGGAGAGCTTGGCGGGAGACATACCCAATTTTTTGGGCAACGCACGCAAAAGGCAGTTGCGCGATTTCAGCACATGCAGCGTCTCGTAGCAGACGGGATTGTTGGTCCGCGAACGCTCATCCTTTTGTATAAAGGCCTGCCTGAGTACACCCCCCCCGAGTCTAAGCAGCATCGGGGGGGGCGGCGAGTCCCCGCTCTCCTCACAACGGCGTAGCCACAGGGAAAGGTGACAAGCGAGCCGACGCGAGCCGAGCACCTCACGTCGAGGGAGAGTCATGAGTACCATCCTTGATGCACTCCGAAAGATTGAAGAGAAAAGTCGGGAGCAGAGCTTGGATACGCGTACCCGACTTCTCGCGCTCTCCGCTCGGCGTTCATCCTCTCCGCGTAGACCAATGTTCTGGATCGTCGGGGCGAGTTTTATTCTTGCCGGCTTTGCGGCCGGAATATGGATTGCTCGTCAACCTGATGAAGACTTCGATACGTCCGAAGAGGGGACTTCGCTGGCAGCAGAGAATCCTAGCGAGAGCGCTCCTTTTCACTCGCCTCTCGTTTCCAGGCGTGACCCCTCTAGGGGGGACCCCTTGGCTCCAGATTCGCCCTCTGTTCAGCGTTCTCCCTTCGTCCCTGCCCGCCGCCCGTCCTCCCCCCAGCTCGCACGAGCCGAGCCTGTCAGCGAACCACAGGCCCACTCTGACCTGTTTGAGCGACGTAGGTCTGATGATGAGGTGGAGCTAGAAAGGGAAGCTCTCACCTCTGAGCCCACGGAGGTGCGGGAGGAACAGGAGGTGCAGGATGGGCACGATGGCCGGGATATGCACGAGGCAATAGACGAAGGAGATGATCTCAAGGGACGCGCCGAGCACGCTGAGCGCGCTGAAATAGCGGAGTCGCCAGACGGTTCCGTTTCCGCTCCGGCTGGCTCTGCTGTCAGTTTCTTACAGTGGTCGCCTGAAGCGGCAAGACGTAAGGCCTTTGTGAGGGTTGGGGATGGGCCCCTCACCCTCGTGCATGAGGGCGATTCCATCAGTGGCTACACGGTCGTTGAGATTCAGCAGGGCAGAGTCACGCTCCGATCCGGTACGGCCCAGTTTGATCTGCACGTACGCTAATGCGCATTAGTGTACGTGCGCGCAGTCTCTGGGAGACTGCAGCGCCAGGGCTACGAGACTGCCACTTTGCGTTCCTTTGCCTGCGCCTTGAGTTCTTTGATGCGACGTTTGAGTGCCTTTTCGCGGCGTTTGCGGCGCCTGCGAATTTCTTGATCTCTCTCTCTATGCATATTAGGGTGACCTCCTTGAGTAGTATCAATAATCCTTCAGGCTGTTGTTATACCTATCTGAACACAGCTCGCAACTAGGGAGGGGATAAGGAAAGGTCTATACCTGCCCAAAAATCTTACCCACTAGATGTTGTAGTCTGACGATTTATTTGCTACATGGTGTTGTGGATTGCCCAAAGTGGGTAAAGTCAATGTGTGGGTGGAGGTGGTTGTGCCCCAGGAAGGCGTGCCCCTATTTTCAATAAAAGGGCTCAAGGGAGGCCCAATATTCCTCTTCGATGATCAAGCGTCGTTCTCTGACGTGATTGCGGCTGTCGAAGAAGAACTAACGCGGGCGAACGGCTTCTTCCGCGACTCACCTATTGCTCTCCATTTTGGGGGGCGGGTGTTGCATAAGGAAGAGTGGTGGCAGCTCAAAGATACGCTGCACCGCGAAGGCCTCCTCCTCCGTTATGCAGTGGCGAGCTCGTCGGCGAGCCGAGACCTGTTGTACAAAGAAGGCTTGCCCGTTCGAGAAAATTTACTGTCAACCCGTGAGCGTAAGAAAGACCAAGAAACCGCTCAGCAGGGGGATGGTGCACTCTACCTTCGACGCGGCATGCGTGGTGGGCAGAAAAAAGTCTTTGACGGAGATGTCGTCCTGGTTGGTGATGTAAACCAGGGGGCAGAAATTATTGCTGGAGGAGATGTGGTTGTCATGGGAACGTTGCGTGGAGTGGTCCATGCCGGCTATCCCGATAACACGAAAGCGGTCGTCGTTGCGCTCAATTTTATGCCACTACAGCTCCGGATTGGACCGCTGATTGCAATACCGGAGGATGGGCAAAACCATCGAGGGCCGTTACATCCAGAAGTCGCTCGAATTTTTGATGAGCAAATTGTGATTGAACCGTACAAAGGAAAACTATAGGAGGAGCGCGCCATGGGCGGACGAGCAATTGTCGTCACCTCGGGCAAGGGCGGGGTGGGAAAAACGACGGCGACCGCGAATATCGGCCTTGGCCTTGCCCGCCATGACCGAAAGGTCGTCATGATTGACGGGGACATCGGGTTACGCAATCTCGATCTCATCCTCGGGGTAGAGAACCGCGTCGTCTATAATATTGTGGATGTCGTGAGCGGCCGCTGTCAGCTCAGACAGGCCCTCGTCAAAGACAAGCGGTTTTCTAATCTGTTTCTGATCCCGGCTTCGCAAGTTGACCAAAAGGATGCCGTAAGCGCTGATCAGATGCGGGAGTTGTCCGCTCAGCTCAAAGAAGAATTTGATTTTGTCTTGATCGACTGTCCGGCTGGAATCGAACAAGGCTTTCGAAACGCGGTCGCCGCGGCAGACGAGGCAATTATAGTGACCACACCGGATGTCTCTCCGGTTCGCGATGCGGATCGAGTCATCGGATTGCTGCAGTCATCCTTAGGCGATCCGCAGCTCATCATCAATCGGATGTCCATGGCTATGGTGAGACGGGGTGATATGCTGGATCGCCAAGATGTCCTTGACATCTTGGCGATCCAGCTCTTGGGCATCGTTCCTGAAGACGAAGCGGTCATCATCGCAGGCAATAAGGGCTCCCCGGTAGTCCTCAACGGAGGCTCGCCATCCGGTAAAGCGTACGAGCGTATTGTCCGCAGAATGTTAGGGGAAGAAATACCAATTCCCGAGCTAAACGGGCATGGCGGCTTGGTACAGCGGCTCGGTAAAATATTCTTTGGGAGCTAAGTCATGACGTGGACGGAAATCGTTCAGCGATTTTTAGGCGGAACTGGAAGCAAGACTGACGCTAAAAACCGGCTGCTGCTTGTCCTGCAGGAAGACCGGCTGGGCCTAACACCCGAAAAGAAAGAGGCGCTCCGTAGAGATATCCTAGCTGCCATTCGGAAGCATATTGATATCGATCCAGACGGATTTAACATGGAGTTTATACACTCGGTTGAGCAGAATGAAATGCGCGTGTCGGCGCCGGTACAGGTGGGTAGGTCTACGCTGAGTGTCTCAAAGTAAGTAAACCTGAGTATCCCGAAAAGAGCGTGTCAGGGAAAAAGGGCAGAATTCCCCTCCCCTTTTTGTTTGTTTCTAGGTGAGAGCAGGCTGTGTGGCCTCCAGAGAAAATCCTTGCCTGTCACAGAATATACCGCGACAGGTCTTGGTCTTTCACAATAGCGTCCAGCTTATCCCGCACATATTTTGCATCAATGGGTATCTCACGGCCGCTTAACTCCGGAGCATCAAAAGACAGGTCTTCGATCAGTCGTTCGACAACGGTGTGCAAACGGCGAGCCCCGATGTTTTCGGTGCGTTCATTTACCACCGCAGCAATACGCGCAATTTCTTCGACTGCATCAGACGCAAAACTGAGTATGACATCTTCGGTGTCAAGCAGCGCTACGTACTGGGTCAGCAGCGCGTTTTTCGGCTCGGTCAGAATCCGGACAAAATCTTCATGCGTGAGAGATTCGAGCTCAACACGAATCGGAAACCGACCTTGAAATTCCGGGATGAGATCCGACGGCTTGGTGGTATGGAATGCGCCTGAGGCGACAAACAATATGTGATCCGTGCGCACTATGCCGTACTTGGTACTGACCGTACACCCTTCAACCAGGGGCAGGAGGTCGCGCTGCACTCCCTGGCGGGATACATCCGCGCCATGCATGTTTTCTCGGCCTGCAATTTTATCGATCTCGTCAATAAAAATGATACCGGTCTGTTCGATTCGACGGACCGCTTCTTGGACCACCGCTTCCATGTCGACCAGCTTGTCCGCCTCCTCCAGCGTCAAAACCTCCAGTGCCTCCGACACCTTCATGCGGCGTTTTTTGGTTTGCTTGGGCATGATGTGGGAGAACATCTCTTTGAGTTGGTTCTCCATTTCTTCCATACCTTGAGGAGCCACGACTTCGACGAATGGGGTGACGGAACGCGTGACTTCGAGTTCGACCTCGCGCTCATCGAGCTTGCCCTCATGCAGCATCCGGCGCATCTTTTCCCGCGTGCTGAGGCTCGCACTATCCGTTGCACTCTCGTCAAGACCAGCTGATGAGGGCGTCGGAGGAAGGAGGAGGTCGAGCAGACGCTCTTCGGCTTGGGCCTGGGCCTTGATTTGAATCCGCTCTTTCTCTTCCTGTTTGACCATGCCGACACCGAGCTCAGTGAGATCACGAACCATGGATTCTACATCACGTCCGACATAACCGACCTCAGTAAACTTCGAAGCCTCAACTTTAATAAAAGGCGCTTGGGCGAGACGGGCGAGGCGGCGGGCGATTTCGGTCTTGCCGACGCCGGTTGGGCCTATCATCAAAATGTTTTTCGGTGCAATTTCGTCGCGCAGATCTTCCGGGACTTGCTGACGGCGCCAGCGGTTCCGGAGCGCAATGGCGACCGCCCGTTTGGCTTTCGCCTGGCCGATAATATAGCGGTCCAATTCTGATACTATTTCCCGCGGGGTCATGACATGGGGGCCTGTTTCCTGGAAACGCGCAGGAGTCCCGCCGCCGACATCCGTCATATTACAACTCCTCCACTGTAATCTGGTCGTTGGTATACACGCAAATAGCGCTGGCGATGCGCATGGCTTCTTCGACTATGGTGGCAGCGTCAAGGGCGGTATGGCTCACAAACGCGCGTGCGGCGGCCAGCGCATAGTTGCCACCAGACCCAATGGCCAAGATGCCGTCATCGGGCTCAAGCACATCCCCGTTCCCGGAGATCAGCAAGGACGACTCGTCATCGACCACCGCCATAAGGGCTTCGAGGTGCCGTAAGACCCGGTCCGTACGCCAGTCCCGGGCGAGTTCGACCGCCGCTCGTCGAAGATTGCCGTTATACTCTTCCAGCTTGCCTTCAAACTTTTCGCATAAGGTGATCGCATCGGCGGTGCCGCCCGCAAATCCAGCCAGAATACGGTCGTTGTGGAGACGGCGTACCTTGCGCGCTGCCTGCTTTACAACCGTGTCTCCCATACTGACTTGGCCATCACCAGCCATAGCGACCTTACCGTCACGACGAACCGTAAGAATAGTTGTTCCGTGCATCGTTGTATTCATCGTTGTATTCACTACGCATCCGTTCTCCGCCGGGACGCTACTGCGATAATGTTGTGTAGACGACCTGTGCGTGCTTTTCCTTATATTGGGCTCGAACCGGTGCTGCTTGTGAGGCTAGGCGCGGGGATGCGCCTTGTCATATACTTGGGTGAGTCGGTCCAAATTGACATGCGTATATATTTGGGTTGTCGAGAGGCTGGCGTGTCCTAACAGTTCCTGAATGGCGCGGAGGTCGGCCCCAGCATCTAGTAAGTGTGTGGCGAACGTGTGCCGTAGAGCATGCGGACTGGTTTTGAGCGCTATGCCGCATTGTTTGGCATACGCCGTCACGAGCCGAGCAATGCTTCGGGTGGTCAAGCGCCCGCCGCGTTGATTCAAAAAGACAGGTGTTGACGCACTGGCCTCCGGAGATCCGGGCTGGTAGTTATTGCCTAGCAAGGCTGGAATCTCGGTGCGGTAGCGCTGGAGTGCTGCGAGTGCGTTGCTCCCAATCGGGACAATGCGCTCTTTCTGCCCCTTTCCCGTCACGCGCAGGACTTCGAGATTTGCATCGATATCATTCCAGTTGAGACTCGTCAGCTCACTGACCCGCAGACCGCAGGAATAGAGCGCTTCCAGGATCGCCCGGTCGCGCAGGCCCGCTGGAGTATCGAGTGCCGGGGTGTCTAACAGACGGAACATATCATCGACCGGCAGATAATTGGGCAGTGGATGGTCTTTCTTAGGCGAACTGACCTGCAGAGTCGGGTCTTGCTCAATAATCGTTTCTCGCACTAGAAAGCGAAAAAAACTCTTGAGTGCTGACAATTTTCGGCCAATCGAACTTTTTGTATGCCGTCGATACAAGGTGGACAGAAAGGCATGGATCATATGATGGCTGATGTGTATAACATCAACCGGACGGGCTGCTGCCCGGTCATGAGGCTTTTCAATAAAAATGAAAAATTGGTGCAGATCGCTGAGGTAGTTGCGCAAGGTATGAGCGGAGACACTTTTCTCTACCCGTAGATACAGCGTATAGCGATCACATAGATCGTGGAGTTCAGATGCCATGGGAATTTCAATCAACCCGCCTCAATGGTATCAACAAGTCGGACCCGAAGAAAGTGAGTGCGTGGGAAGAGCTCGAAGCGTAGAATAAGCAGCTGAAAAGAGACGGCCATGCGAGTGTGTCATCAGTGCCAGGCAGAGATTGCGCTGGAGCCCATTGGGCGGCGTGATACATGCCTTGGATGCGGAGCGGATTTGCGGTGTTGTCGGAACTGTTCCTTTTATGATGTTCGTTCTGCCGATGCGTGCCGTGAACCGAACGCTGAATTGGTTCAAAATAAGGAAGCCGCAAACTTTTGTGACTTCTTCATTCTCACACGGCCGTCGTTATCTGCCTCACGTCCTACCGGAGGCGATGCCCGGGCGCAATTAGGGGCCTTGTTTAAAAAGAAATCCTAAGGCGAGGGAGTGGCGTGCAATTGTTTCATCTGTTTTATTTTGTCTTGAGTGTTTTTTCCCCTGTTCTCCTTCTTGTTAGTGGGTGTCAGCCTGACCCGAATACCGCCAGGGGGACGGCTGAGCGCTTTCTCGATGCGCATTATGTGCAGATTGATCTCCAGGCTGCAAAAGCCTATTGCACTGGTTTCGCCCGCAGTCGGCTAGAGGAAGAAATTCAGCTGACCGCAGGACAAGCAATTGATGTGGCAACGCGACAACCGCGGGTGTATTATCGACTCGTTGAGGAAACCCCGCGTGGCGGAGCGAGCATTTCCTTCCTGTATGAGACCCACTTCGATGTTGATGGTGCTGGACGGTTCACGAAGAATATTCTGTTGACGGTACGCAGCCAGACCGACGGCTGGCGGGTGGTGAATTATCGTGAATT
>CAUZQN010000071.1:0-8644 GCA_963581605.1 uncultured Binatia bacterium (SeqCode) | reverse complement strand
ATAAACTCCTTATCCTTAATGCTGAGCTTGTCTGCCTCACAGAAACTTAATCCTGTCACGCGTCGGCCATAACATTCCCAAAAGAGGTTCCCTTTTTCCGGTGTTAAGGGCGGAATCATCTCAGCCAAGACCTCGTCTTCGAATCGGTCTGGGCGGGCGGCAATATATAAGAAACGGACAAAGGAAAGCTGCCGGCCAATTTTTGCCCGATGTCGGCGGAACGCGGGATCTACGATCAGACCACCCACCTCGGTCGGACCATCCAGACACCGCCGTAGCGTGACATATGTGTGGCGAAACATCTTCTTGAGCGTTTTGGAGTAGCGCTGATCAGTTGCCATCTCCAGGTAAAAATGCGGAGATTCAGGAGTGCCGTGTTTCGCAATAATCATGGCCGTACCGGCAATCCGGTGGGAGCCGCGCTCCTTAATGACGAATAGGTAGCGGCCTTTGCTGCGGTCTTTTATTTTACTGCCAAACGACTGTTGCGACTGCTCGATCAGCGCGGTCAGATCTTTTCTTTCTGTCGGCAGATTAATAGAAATAGAGTCGAGTAAGCGGGCCAAGTCTAAAATCTGGGGGGGCGTCTGCTCGTGTCGCCGCATGAATCAGGAACGGAATCAGCTCAGCTGCAGGCTACGACACGGACAGGACGGTGTGGTTCGAGCCAGGAGCAGAATCACTTTTCCGAGCCATGCAGCTTCCCCTTTCCAGCAGCCCCTCGCTAGGCGCTAGTGAGCCGCGTGAGACTAAACCGGAGAATATTGAGGGCCTCGTCAAATTCTTCCAACGTCAGCACTCCGCCTGGTAAAAACATCCGCACGCGGTAAGGACCCTTATCCGCACCCGCGTAGAACAAGATCAACCCATTTCGATAACACTCGTGCAATAGGTTTTTCACGCTTTCGTGCGAGGCCTGGACTGGCTCTAGCGCCCACATCGCACCTAGCCCTTCATAGGTGCGAATCAGGCCGGGCAGTTCGGCTTGTAAGCGGGTCAGGCTGGCGGTGACGTGTTGTTCCAAAAGACTGAGCTTGCCATCTCTCCCGCAGTACTGTTCGTGCACGAGCTTCTCAACAATACGCCGACCAACCGCCAGCCCGACAGTGGAGCCCGCAAATGTGCCAGAGATCAAACCTGGATCTGGCCGATATTCAGCCCAAAATAACACCGCACTATTCTGCAGGAGTTTCCCCACTGTCACGACATCAACGTACTCGGCGGGATCGAGACGCTGAAAGGCAAACAGTTCGCCAGTACGGCCAAAGGTCTGGATTTCATCCACCCACACCGCAATCCCACGCTCAGTAAGCGTCTCCATCAGGGGAATAAAAAATTCTCGTGGAGCCGTCCGAAAACCGGCTTCTCCCTGGACGAGTTCGAATAGACAGGCCGCAATCGCTCCAGGGTGTTCATCCAAGATTTCCCGCAATGCGCCCAGCGTCCGGTGCGTACTGTGTGGATCGTTCGGTTCATAAAACGGCAGGTAAAATGCCTGCTCCCGGCTGGGCTGGCCTGAGCGGTAGTCCGGCCGATCAGGCCAGCCCAGCCATCGTTGTCGTTCGGCCGTGGAAGCAGCGCCGGAAAGCAATGAGCGCGTGTGCAGGCTGATGATGGTAACGAATAAGTTTGAGCGCGTTTTCGTTCGCCTCGGCTCCAGACAACGAGAGCCAACCATGCACGAGCTGTGGCGCAGCATGGGTCAGCAAGATCGCAAGCAGATCGCCGTATTCGGTGTTGGCCTGAAGGTTGCCCTGCATGACAATATCACTCGCCGCTGCAGCGAGCGCCGTCCGCTCCAAGTCTGGGTGGCTATGACCAAAAAAATGGACCCCTATCCCGGTGGCAAAGTCGAGCAGCCATCGCCCGTCAGCAGTCTGGACCCGCGCTCCACGCCCGAGCCCTGATCCAAGATAGGGGAAAAAGAGTGGTCGGCCACGTAAGCGGGCAATACGCTCAAGCGACTGCGCATGGGTCTGCTCGGGGGCACTATCGGATGCCCTAGGCGTGGTGCGGCTCTCTCTTTGCTGTTGGGCTATGGCCTCCAAGATGAGATCAAGACCACGCTGAAATGAAGGCTGGGAGAACAACTCATTCTGGCTAGACATAACACAGCGCCCTGAAGGGAACTTCACAGTCTCAGAGGCCGTAAGTCCCTGTGTCGGCAGGTAAAAAATGACACCATAAAACAACCCAGCATCTTCTATCAATTTATCATTTTAGAGATGATGAAGTATAATGGTGGCTGCTGAAGTTTTTTTTCCTTTCATCGTCTAACCGTATACTGCCTCCCCCTAACTGTCGCGGGGAGGTCATTCTCCTTTCCTTCCCCTCTGGGGGAATGCGCCCTACGGGGGCCGAGGCTAGGGGGATCCACTCTCTACGCCCTTGGCCCCTGTTCTCGTAGCAGGGGCGCTGGCCTTCCTTGCGGCCGGTCAATACTGATCTTGCTTTATCACGCCGTATCACCTTTTCCTCTTGACACTACTCCCCAAAGGAGCAATTTCTGAAAACGTAGGAGAGAGGTTGTTGAGGCGGCTGGCTTTTTTTGTCTGTACGGCGGAAGAATACCCATGGTCGCGTAGAGGAGGAACCGTCACGAATGAAAGGGACCCCGTGGGAGACAAAATCCGGCTCAAAGAACGGCCGAAGGAAGACCAATATTTCGCCGCGCAAGACCGCGAGCTGATTGCAAAACTTCACGGCGTCTGGCTTGATCACGCAGCCTTGATGGCACTCGCCAAGCGAGACACCGGGGCATGGGTCGCCAGCTTTTTGGATGGCCTCGTTCGAGTCGTAACGCACCCCAAGGACTAGTTTGGAAGTGCGTGCCGGCATTGCAGACAATCTCTTCGTCCTCCGCGAGTGCCGTATCGACCCACACTTCTAACCCAAACAAATTTCCAAAGGGCGGCTCTGCTCCAGTCTCACAGGAAGGAGCAGACTACATTAGGGATCGATTCTCATGTTTGTGATGATGGCGCCAGAAGTATCCGGCCATGACCGCAGCGGCAATGAGATTCCCAATCACAACAGCCGGCCAGGCCAGTGCATGCAGAACGGGCTCGGCGAAGGCTTGACACACGGCCGCAAAACCACACTCAAAAATCACAAAGAACAACAGAACGCCAAAACCAATCTGCGGGTTGCGTTCAGCAATGCCAAGCAGCCACGATGCCATGCTGCCGATCACCACGCATATCAGTCTATGTACCCAAGTGAATGTGAGCACCGTCTCCAGGTCGCCTCCGAGACCTTCGGGCCTGACTCCTCCACCTTTGAAAAACGCAGTTCCTAGCACCGTAGGTGTGTGGAGCGGTTGACCGTTGACGATATCCATAATGAGGAACCACACAGCAATCGCTGCAGCCCCGATGACGCCGGCAACAATGCCTTCTTGCAGGAGTTGCGAAAGTTCTGTTGAAGAAATTGCCGCGAGACTCGAATTGATAGCCTTTGTTTGGGTGACTTCCATATTCCCTCCTCTTGCTGCTGTTTTTCGTTAGGAGCAAGACAGGCATACGCCAATCGAAACACGAGTCCGTGCTACACCCAACCAAGGGTCATGGCACTTCGTTTTTTCGCCACTTTTATTGCGGCAGCTCAAACTGAAATGCATCCGGTCGAAGAGTCAGGATGAGGCTATGCGCCGTTCGTACAACCTCTTCGGTCACGCCGCCTAACAGCATATGGGCGAGTCCATTCCGACCATGGGTGCTCATAACAATGACATCGGCCTGACACTGGTCGGCCTGGTTCACAATAGAAGTCCCAGCGGGTCCGCTCACTGTGCAACGTTCCCAGGAGATATGCTGGAGCGGGAGATCGGCAAGAAAAGCCTGCCATTCCCCTTCGAGATCTTCCTGTGTTAAGAGCGGAGCGGGTGAGAAAGCCGGCATGTCGGCCCCAACCACAGCCCCATACCCGTAGGAGAGATCTATGGCGTGGAAGAAGATCACCCGCCCGTCAAAACTCGCGGCAAGGGTTAACGCCTCCTGCGCCGCTTGCTTTGATGCGGGCGAAAAATCTGTGGGCAGCAAGAAGGTTTTGGTGGCAGCCGACAGGGGCCGTTTCGTGATGAGAACCGGGACCAGAGCCTTGCGTACAAGCCGCTCACTTGTTCCACCCAGCAAGGAGCTAGCGTGGTCTATTGGTCCACCAACGATAATGAGGTCGGCCTGCCACGCACGCCGGGCTAAGATGAGTTCAACAAAAGGTTTCCCTAGGCGTACCTCGTATTCTGCATGCAACGAGACGAAAGCCGGTCTGCTGACAAGGGCCTCCAGCTTTGCCCCGGCCTGTTGCGCGAGTTCTTCTGGAGTGTACGGAGGTGTGAACGGGTGCGATAAGCGCTGGTATGTATGGACCGGCTCAATGACATGGACGAAGCGCAGGGCAGCACCATAGCGAGAGGCAAGTGCGACTGCAGCGCGCTCTCAGAACCTTTTCCCAGATCATGGCCAATAATAATGCGCCAGAGTTGGCTCATGGCTTTCCTCCTGCGGCGTCTAAAGAATAATCAAAGCCGACGAAAGGAAGGGGGACAGGGAAGGTAATGAGGCCGGAAAGAGCAGAGCAAGCAGAATAAGCAAACTGCTGATGTTCACCTAAAGGCGAGGAGCTGACTGTAGGCTCCTGGTTTCGCATAGTGGTAGGCGGCCTCCATTCGGGTGTCCGGTGGACCACATTCCCTAACCACAAACTTCCGCAGACCCGTCTGCCTCCCTCCTAGCACTCTTTTTTGAAGAGTCAAGTCAAGGGCCCGTTCTTTGTTGCTGGAGCATTGTGGCTGCGGTATCGGTATCGTGCCATTTTCAGCTAGCCTTTATTTTTATGCCTAGGCTATAGGCCTCACGTTTTGACATGCCACACTGTTCACTGACAATGCGCGCCGCTTCCTTAAGCGGCAGCTCTTGTGTCAAAAGCTGCTGCATGAGCCCGTGCGCCGCTTGCTCTGAGAATACTTCTTCGTGGCCGTCCCAGCCGGATACCAACAGCGCCACCTCCCCTTTGATTTGCCGCCCGTGTAAGTCCGCAAGGACGGTCCTCACTTTTCCACGTCGGATTTCTTCAAACTTCTTGGTGAATTCTCGCCCTAACACTAGCTGACGGTCACCAAAAATTTCTTCGAGGTCAGTGAGCGTGCTGACTAGCCGATGGGGAGATTCATAGAAAACCAAAGTACGTTCTTCACGCTGGAGTCCGTGCAATATCTTCTGACGCTGACTCTTTTTCGCAGGCAGAAATCCTTCGAAGGCGAAACGATCGGTAGGTAAACCACCAACGCTCAGGAGCGCCGTGAGCATGGACGGGCCGGGAATCGGAATAACGGCAATACCCGCCTCTGCCGCACTTTTCACCAAACGATAGCCGGGGTCGGAGATACACGGCGTACCAGCATCACTGACCAAGGCGATATTTTTTCCTGACTGCAATTCCTCCACCAGCACCGGAGCTTTGCTTGCTTCGATGTAGTCATGGTAGCTCGTCAGCGGGGTTGCAATCTCGTAATGCGAGAGCAATTTTCTGGTGTGGCGGGTGTCTTCCGCCGCAATCAGGTCAACCTCTTTGAGTACGCGTAAGGCGCGTAGGGTGATGTCTTCAAGATTGCCGATCGGTGTCGCAATGATGTAAAGGGAGCCGACCACGCTAGCGGCCCCAATCACGGGCGTAACGAAAATCGCGGTCAATAGTCCGTTGGGAAACCTTGGCAATCACTGGCAGGCGACGCTTATACTGCGAGTTCATGATGCGCTGGGTGATCTGATCGATGAATGCTGCTTGGAGCCCGGCAGCCAGCAGTTCTTCACTTGAGTAGCGTTGATCGACCATTAAGTACAACAGCTCATCAACGTCCTGATACGAAAAACCAAGCTCTTCCTCATCCGTCTGCCCAGCCCATAGATCTGCGGAGGGTTGTTTTGTCACAATAGGTTTGGGAACACTAATAAACTCGGACAACGCCCAAACCTGGGTCTTATACAGATCTCCTAGCGGATTAAGAGCTGAGGCCATATCGCCGAACAAGGTCCCATAGCCCAAGAGCAGTTCCGTCTTATTGCTCGTACCCAGCACAAGCGCATCCCAGCGTGCAGACTGGTCGTACAGAATAGTCATCCGCTCGCGCGCCATCTTATTACCCCGACGCAGGTTATTGGCATCAGCGAAGCGCGCAAAATAGGCATCAACTTGGGCGGAGATATCAACCATCATCGACGCAATACCAGTCGCTGCAATCACTAAGTCCGCGTGTTCAATGCTCTCCTTGCTAGAAGTCTTGTACGGCATTTTGACCGCCAGGACATTCTTCGGTCCGAGTGCCTCAGCCGCTAGACACGCGCTCAGCGCCGAATCCACACCTCCGGAGAGACCGACAACAATCCGCTTGAGGCCGACTTTATGCACTTCGTTGACGATGAACGAGGACAAGACGCGCTTCAAGAGAGGCGGATTTGTTGGAATACGGCTCATATCTTGACCATGGACTCTTGGCATCGAGCGCACACGAGGACAGAAGCGCCTTCGGCAAGAAAACCCAGAGCCGTGGCGCGGCCTATGCCTTTACTGCCACCTGTAACAATGACAATCTTGCCTTCGAGTTCGAGTCGCATACGCTGTCCTACACAGGGCGAAACTTCACAATCTTCACCCCAGGTTCGTGCTCGGTAAAGACCGCTTCGACCCGCATGTCCATCTGAATATCTTCATTCTTGACGTCCACCAAGCTGGTCACCATAATCAAATCCGGGTCTTCATCAAGCTGCACTTGGGCCACATTATAGGGCACCTTCTCAATTGCCGCAGGGTGGACCGGGTGTACAATAATCGTCCACGAGAAAACTTTACCCTTGCCACTCATTTTGACCCACTCGTGCTCGAGAGCGTTACAGTGTGGGCACATGGGTTTCGGCAGCCACCGAAATTTCTTGCACGCACTGCAGCGCTGCATGAGCAGCTCATCGCGATTGCAACCGTCCCAGAACTCTTGGTCGTCAATGCTCGGAACCGGACGGGGGAAATTCGTTACTTCAGTCATGCAGTCCTACTCCTTTGTACTAGGCCGCCTTCTGCAGATTTACTAGGCCGCCGACTCTAACCGTTGCTCGTTTTAAATTCGAGCCAGTTTGAGCCATGATAGTCAACACGGATTAATCTATCTACACCGGGCGTTATATAGTACCGCATCATGCCGGATCGACGCTTACTTGGTAGTAATGCACGATAGCTTCTCGCCTCTTTTCAGTCTTCACTTCTCGGATCGCAGTGATTTTATACCGCCCGTAGGGATACGGAGCTCCAAGACGAGAGTCCTGCTCGGCAGAGAACAAGCAAAACGATCGACTTTTGACAGAATATCGATATACCGAGCGCTCAATCACATCGCCGACTAGCGGCGGTGGACCGTCAATATCCCAGCGTCCGTTTATTTTCGTAGCAGTAATAAATCCGGTTCCACTGGGGCTGACCTGTTGGTGGAAGGTTGTTCCACCTGCGGAAAAATAGCAGCCCAACTGCATGCTTATACACAGGGCTAGAGCGGTCAAAAGAGAGCAACGAGCCAAACGCATACGGCCTTACAGGAACGTCCTAATCAGCTTTGCGTACTTTTCTAGGATAGGCCACTGCACGTCTGGCTTGTCCGCCACAACAAGGAAAGTAATGCGATTAAAACCCAGGGTAAGATGCTCCTGAATCCGGCTTTCCACACTCTTTTCACCGGCAAACACATCCCCAGTGATCACGGTCAGATCGAAATCTCTCATCGACCGTCCGACACGGTCCGCCTCCGCTTGGATTGCTTCAATTCCGCTTGCCAGATTTGGCCCATCAACAGGAATCCAACCATCACAGTACTCGACAATACGCTTGGGCGCCCATTTAGAGTCGGCTCCCATCAAAATAGGCGGACCCCCGGCTTGAACCGGCTTGGGCCAGCACCATATAGGGTCAAAATTAACAAATTGACCGTGGAATTCTGCTTCATCTTTAGTCCAGATTTCCCGTATTGCCAGCACGCGTTCGCGGGTCTCTTTCCAGCGATCTTTGAAAGCGACCCCATGATCGCCCATCTCCTCGGCATTCCAGCCCGCGCCTATGCCTAAGAGGAATCGGCCATTAGACACACGGTCGAGACAGGCCACGCTTTTGGCCAGGTTGATCGGGTGGTGTTCGGGCACTAGACAGACCGACGTCCCGACCTTGAGCTTTTGCGTCACCGCCGCCGCTGCAGTAAGTCCCACAAAAGGGTCATAGAACTCACTATAATATCGGGGCAGTTCGCCACCCAAGGGGAAAGGTGTTTTGCGACTGGCTGGAATATGTGAGTGCTCGCCAAAGAACAATGACTCAAAACGGTTCTCTTCCGCCCAGCGCGCAAATTCTACAGGTTGGATCGTATAGTGGGTGGGTATTGTAACGATACCGAAGTCTGCCATAAGTCGCTGCCTCCTTTTTGGTCGCGATAGACCGGCGTGCCCAGTCCTGCCCCTCTGCTCATAATTGTTGTTCAGTTCCGTGAGTTGTTCAGTTCCGTGAGTTGTTCATACCAGCGGTCACACTATTCCGCCCTGGCTATAGCGTCTCTATAATTCGGCGTCCTTCTAGCCCCTTAAGAATTTCCAACAAGCGCCGTTTCCGGGTGTGG
>CAUZQN010000070.1:0-8655 GCA_963581605.1 uncultured Binatia bacterium (SeqCode) | reverse complement strand
TATTTTTTCCGCGAACGCGGCTTGACCGATGAGAATAATGCGCATAGTTCTCCCTCTTTTATGCTGTGTATTTTTCCTGTGGAGCAAACAAGTCTTTGAGCACCTGGCTCAGCTTCTGCCCCATTTCTGCAATGCCAGCCGGATTCAATAATAAACGGTTATTCATTTCAATTTCGAGATACACCAGATCGTTGCGTTTGCCATGACTCCCCGCACTATAGATGAGGCCGTCATAGCCGGAGTAGGGCTCATTGTGACGCACCTGATAGCCGTTGTGGCTCAGTCGCTGGCCGAACTCCTGAGCGAGGTCTTCATAGCGGTCAAACAGAATGCCTAAATCAAACGGTCTTTTCTTCTCATTGAGAATAGGGGCGAAGCTATGCACGCTGAGCAGCATGATCGGCTGAGATTTTTTTTGAGCCAGAACGTGATCAATCGCTGCATGATAGGGGTTGTAAAAACCCGCGATACGACGCTGTCGCTCAGAGTTTGTGACCTGCCTATTGGCGGGCACCTGTATGCCATCGCTCTCTGGAATAATAAGGTCATGGTCGGACAGATCTCTGTTGCAGTCGATCAGAAGTCGTGAATAACCTGAAGAAACTGCCGGAGAATCAATATGTTGTATGATTTCTTGAACAACTGCCTGAGCGCCGATGTCCCAGCCGATATGCCTTTTGATATGCTCAGGGCTGACCCCTAGGTTTTGGTATTCGGTCGGCACTGCGTACGAGGCATGTTCGCACGTGAGTACGACGGGAAAGCGACCGTCTGGGTTGAGAACCGTAACAGGAGCATGTGTACTCACCGGAATTTTCCTACAGTCCAATTTTATAACTGTGTTGACAAATGAATACGAATTAAATTAAAACAGTTTTTCTATTAAGGAGATCTCGTTGTGCGACGAGAAAAAAGCAACTATATTATTCAAGCGGTCGCTCATGCCCTTGATGTTCTTGAGCAATTCCATACCGATGCAGAACTTGGGGTAACCGAACTGAGCAAACGGCTGACGCTACACAAAAACAATGTCTTCCGAATCCTAGCAACATTGGAATCACGCGGCTATATCGAACAAAATCGTTCGACCGAAAACTATCGTTTGGGCACACAATGTTTACAACTCGGGCAGACCTATATCCAACACATGGGACTCTTGCAACAAGCAAAGCCGGTTATGCTGGATGTGGTCCAGGCGTGTCGCGAGACCGCTTATGTCACCGTCATGCGGCAGGGTAAAGTTGTCCCTATCGATATGGTTGAGCCTGATCAGGCTGTACGGATCGTGTCGCATCTTGGTGAAAGTCTGCCTCTGCATTGTACGGCTGTAGGCAAGGTGCATCTGGCCTTTGAGACGGGAGAAGAGGCCCAGCGCTCCCTGCCCGACTTGCTCGATGTTCACACTGAGCAGACGATTACAGATCATGGCACGCTCCGATCACAGCTCAGTGAAGTCCTCCAGAAGGGCTATGCTATAGAGAACGGTGAGCATCTGGCCGACGTCCGGACGGTAGCCGTACCGATTCGTGACTACACTCGGTCTGTGGTTGGCAGTTTGGCAGTCAGCGGTCCTGCATACCGGATTGGGACGGAACGACTCCAGCAGGAGCTTGTTCCGTTAGTCGTCCAAGCCGGCAAAGACCTCTCTAGTCGTCTTGGCCATCCTGTGTCTTGAATCGCTCGGTGCTGGTCTGACTCCTGTGTCCGCCTGTGCCTCTTGGTCCGACACACCCAAGCCTGGCACGCTTGACAGTCGTAGGCTGAAGCGCTGAACTAAAGCAACACTTTTCTACGCTATAGCATGCCCAGCGGCATACACGCGGAAAGCGTGTGTCTATTTTATGACAGGAGGAAAACACTTGTGAAAGTACTTGTGGCAGTCAAACGGGTGCCTGACCCAGAGACAACGATCCGTGTTAAATCTGATGGATCGGGCATTGAGACGGACAACATTAAGTATGTCATTAATCCCTTTGATGAGATCGCTCTTGAAGAAGCCCTGCGTATCAAAGAAAAGCTGGGCTCGGGTGAGGTCATCCTCGTCAGTATCGGCGTCAAAGCTGTGAGGGAACAGCTCCGGACTGGTCTGGCCATGGGTGCGGACCGTGCCATTTCGGTTGGCTGCGATCAAGAGCTCGACTCTCTCTGTGTGGCTCGTATCTTGGCCAAAATCGTTGAGCAAGAAAGTCCTGAGATCGTGCTCATGGGAAAACAGGCTATTGACGATGATGCCAATCAAGCCGGACAAATGTTGGCGGCACTCCTGGGCTGGCCGCAAGCAACCTTTGCGTCTGAGGTAGAGCTGTCGGACGACCAGCAATCGGTTAAGGTGACGCGGGAAGTGGATGGCGGGCTGGAAACGGTTGGTTTTGCCTTACCCGGCATTATTACCTCTGATTTGCGGCTCAATGAACCACGCTATGCTTCACTGCCCGGCATCATGAAGGCACGTAAGAAAGAGATCAAAGAGATTGCTGCGGCCGACCTTGGCGTTGATATAACGCCGCGCCTCACGGTGCAGACGCTGGAGCCGCCGACCAAGAAGGAAGGCGGCAAGAAGGTTGAGACGGTGGCAGAGCTGATTACGCTGCTGCACGACGAAGCCAAAGTCATCTAATGTCATCTGCGCCATCTGGAGACTATCACAATGGGAAATATACTTGTTTTTGCGGAAATTCAGAAAGGCGGCCTGCCGAAAAGCTCGCTGATTACGATCCAGGCCGGTAAAGAAGCGGCGAGCAAGCTAGGCGGCGATGTGCTG
This sequence comes from uncultured Binatia bacterium (SeqCode), assembly GCA_963581605.1. Lineage (GTDB taxonomy): Bacteria > Desulfobacterota > Binatia > Bin18 > Bin18 > Bin18. The sequence goes on along the minus strand of CAUZQN010000070.1, from coordinate 5,894 downwards.
GTTGCCGTACTGGGCTCAGACATTGAGGCTGCCACTCAAGAAGCGGCCGGATACGGGGCGGCAAAGGTCTTAGCTGTAAGTGATGCCGCCCTGGAGCATTATCTTGCCGATGCGTATGCCGCAGCGCTTGAACAGTTGGTGCAAGCCAACCAGGTGACGATGCTGGTGGCTACGTCTACTGCGATTGGAAAAGATCTTTTGCCGCGCGTGGCCGCACGGCTGGGCGTAGGGATGGCCAGCGATGTGGTGGAATTTAATGACGATGGAACGCTGCAGCGGCCCATGTATGCCGGCAATACGGTGGCGACAGTCGCTCTTGCCGACGATATCAAAGTCGTGTCTGTACGCAGCACGGCATTCGACGCCGCTCAGCCGGGCGGTCAGTCTGCTGTCGAACAAACCAGTGTCAGCTTGGATGCAGACGCAACCAAGATGCAGTTTGTGTCCTTTAATGAGACCCAATCTGATCGGCCCAACCTGACCGAAGCCAGTATCGTGGTGTCTGGCGGGCGTGGGCTCAAGTCGGGCGAGAACTTCACCACCTATCTCGAACCACTGGTTGATGAGCTCAGCGCAGCCATGGGGGCCAGCCGCGCAGCAGTTGATGCGGGCTTTGTGCCGAACGACCTGCAAGTCGGGCAGACGGGCAAAGTCGTGGCGCCTGATTTGTATATTGCGGTTGGAATTTCCGGTGCCATTCAGCACTTGGCCGGCATGAAGGACTCTAAAATCATTGTGGCCGTCAATAAAGATCCGGACGCGCCGATTTTCAATGTGGCTGACTATGGCTTGGTAGCCGATCTCTTTAAGGCCGTGCCCGAGCTGACTGAGGCAGTGAAAAAGGCAAAGGCGTAGGTAACAGCATAGAGAACGCGGACGACGCGGGACTCCCTTCCGCGTCGTCGGTTATGATATTCCACGCGCTCGCCCAAACAGCGAGTCTCCCCCCAACGGCTGGCAACGGCTGGGAAATGAGGCAGCGCAGCACTCACCCTCCTCTTCGACACAATCAGCAAAATCAGCGAAATGAGAAAGTAGGTTGGTTGCATGAGTCTGATGAGTCTTTTGATCGCCAATCGAGGTGAAATCGCCATTCGCATTGTGCGTGCGGCTGCCGAGCTCGGCATGCGCACGGTCGCCATTTTCTCTGAAGACGATGCGCACTCGCTCCATACCCGTAAGGCGGATGAGGCACGGCCGCTCCAAGGCCGTGGTGCTGCCGCCTACCTCGATATCGAGCAAATCGTTGCCGTCGCCAAGCAAGCCGGCTGTGACGCGATTCATCCAGGCTATGGGTTTTTAAGCGAGAACGCGGAATTTGCCAGGCAGTGCGCCGAGGCTGGCGTCATTTTTGTCGGACCACAAGTCGAGACGCTCGCCCTGTTTGGTGACAAAGGACAAGCGCGCATACTGGCCAAAAAATGCCGAGTCCCGGTGCTAGCTGGGACATCGGGTTCGACGAGTCTGGAAGAGGCAAAAGATTTTCTGGTGTCCTTAGGCAACGACGCGGCGGTGATGATCAAGGCCATAGCCGGTGGCGGCGGCCGTGGTATGCGCGCCGTTCATTCGGTCGATGAAATTGACACGGCCTACACCCGGTGTCAGTCCGAAGCAAAAGCAGCGTTCGGTAGTGGTGACGTATATGTTGAGCAACTCGTCCTACGTGCTCGGCACATTGAGGTGCAGGTCATCGGCGACGGGTCTGGCGCGGTCAGTCATTTGGGCGAGCGTGAGTGTAGTATTCAACGTCGCAACCAGAAGTTGGTGGAAATTGCTCCGTCTCCTGGGCTCTCGTCTCATCTCAGAGAGCGCTTGAGTACGGCTGCCGTGCGACTCGCACAGGAAGTGCAGTACGCTAGTCTGGGCACGTTTGAGTTTCTCGTTGATGCTGCACCCAACGGCGACGACGCGACGTTTGCATTTATTGAAGCCAACGCACGGCTGCAAGTTGAGCATACTGTCACAGAAGAAGTGACGGGTGTGGACCTCGTAAAGGCGCAATTGCGGATCGCCGCAGGAAGCTCGCTGGTTGATCTTGGACTCACCCAGGCGAGTATTCCTGAGCCGCGTGGATTTGCGATGCAGGTCCGTATCAATATGGAGACTATGGCAGCTGATGGCACGATCCGACCATCGGGTGGGACATTGTCCGCGTTTGAGGTACCCTCCGGTCCCGGCCTGAGAACGGATTCATTCGGCTATGTCGGCTATACCACGAGTCCGAGTTTTGACTCGCTTTTAGCCAAGCTGATCGGGTATTCGCCGTCGTCGGATTTCTCTGACGTGGTCACCAGAACTTATCGTGCCCTATGCGAGTTTAAGATTGAAGGCGTTCCCACCAATATTCCCTTCCTACAGAATCTCTTGCAGCATCCTGACTTTGCTGCAAACCAAGTGTACACCCGCTTTGTCGAGGAGCATATTATTGAGCTAGTCGGCTCAGCCAACGGCGACCACCAGCAGCTCTTCTTTCACGAGGAAACGGCCCAACCCGCGACTCCGACGCTTGCCGGTGTCAAGGTGGACACAATTGACCCTCTCGCCGTACTCGACCATGGGAAGTCGGACAATCCAGCAGTTCCTCCATCTTTCGCACCTGCCGTGCAAACACCGGCCTTGGATGTGATCGGGCCTGACGGTACGGTTGCTGTCCAAGCCCCACTGCAGGGCACTATTGTGAGTCTTGACGTGAGCGAAGGGGACGTCGTGCACATTGGTCAGCAGCTTCTGGTTATGGAATCCATGAAAATGGAGCATGTGATCTGTGCTGAAACGAGTGGCATTATCCGCCAACTCACCGTCAGCCCAGGAGACGCGGTTTTTGAGGGCCACCCGCTTGCCTTTATCGAAGAGACTGAGGTTGAGGTTGATGCGGTAGAAAAAGCAGCAGAAGTTGATCTCGACTATATCCGCCCGGACCTCGCCGAGATCGTCGAACGGCATGAACTTGGACTGGATGCCGCCCGGCCAGAGGCCGTCGCTCGACGTCGTAAGACCGGCCAACGTACGGCGCGTGAGAATGTGTACGACATCTGCGATGCGGATACCTTCGTCGAGTACGGGCCCATGATTATTGCGGCCCAACGGCAGCGGCGCTCGCTGGATGATTTGATTAGACGTACCCCAGCAGACGGAATGATCGCCGGAGTTGGCCGTGTCAACGGTGACCTGTTTAAGGAGAAAGCGGCCCAGTGCATCGTCATTTCGTATGATTACACCGTGCTTGCTGGCACCCAGGGATTTAAGAACCATTACAAGAAAGACCGCATGTTCGAGCTGGCCGAGAGATGGAAGCTGCCGGTCGTATTCTTTGCCGAAGGCGGTGGCGGTCGTCCCGGCGACACCGACTGGTCGAGTCCGTCCGGCCTCGACGTGCCCGCTTTTTATCTGTGGGGTAAGCTCAGCGCTATGGTGCCACTTGTCGGCATTACTTCGGGCCGTTGTTTTGCCGGCAACGCGGTGATCCTGGGCTGTTGTGACGTGATTATTGCGACAGAAGGGTCGAATATTGGCATGGGCGGCCCAGCCATGATCGAAGGAGGCGGTCTGGGTGTGTTCCGGCCGGAAGACGTTGGGCCCATGGCCGTGCAGGTGCCGAATGGGGTGGTGGATATTCCGGTCAAGGATGAAGCTGAGGCTGTACAGGTAGCCAAGCAATACCTGGCTTACTTCCAGGGGCCAATGACCACCTGGGAATGCGCTGAGCAGCGTTTGCTGCGCAGCATCGTGCCGGAGAATCGGTTGCGCGTGTATGAGGTTCGTGATGTCATACAGACCTTAGCTGACACCGGCTCAGTGTTGGAGATCCGCAAACACTTCGGCATTGGCATGATCACCGCATTCATTCGCGTCGAGGGGCGCCCGATCGGTCTGATTGCCAACAATCCCAAACATCTGGGCGGGGCTATCGATTCCGATGCTGCGGACAAGGCGACGCGGTTTATGCAGTTATGTGATGCGTTTGATATTCCACTGCTCATGCTGTGTGACACGCCGGGCAATATGGTCGGTCCTGAGGCGGAAAAGACTGCCCTGGTCCGCCACTGCTGCCGCATGTTTGTGACCGGATCGAGCCTGACGGTGCCGTTCTTTACTATCGTGTTGCGCAAGTCGTATGGATTAGGGGCCCAAGGTATGGCTGGTGGGAGCTTTAAGGCACCTTGTTTTGCGGTTTCTTGGCCAACGGGCGAGTTTGGTGGCATGGGGTTAGAAGGGGCGGTTAAGCTGGGTTTTCGTAAAGAGTTGGAGGCTGAGACGGACCCGTCTAAACGCACAGAACTCTACGAGCGGCTCGTCGCCAAGATGTATGAAAATGGCAAAGCGCTCAGCACGGCTACGTATTTTGAGATTGATGATGTGATTGATCCCGCCGAGTCACGACGCTGGATTATGACAGCACTCCGCTCATCGCCGCCGCCGGAACCCCGCACGGGGAAAAAGCGGCCATGTATCGATACGTGGTGATGAGCGGAGTGCTGTTTTCTGTTCGTGTGTAGAGGCGCGCCGCGCCCTCTCCTGCTCCAGTCTGAAACTACCTTCCCACAAAATTCCCCGGACGACGTTCCGCCACCGCTTTGAGGCCCTCTTTATGATCTTCGGTCTGCTGGAGGCGGTGCTGTTCTTTGAACTCGTGGTCGGTGGCGGCTTTGACGGCCGCCGCGATGCCGTCCCGCATGGTCGCCCGTACGGACTGTACGGCGAGGGGCGCGTTCTCGGCAATTTCCTTGGCCAACTCTAAGGCTGCAGACCGCACGTTTTCCTTTTCAGTCAGAACCTCACCCAAACCCCAGGCATAGGCTTCCTCGCCCCCAATACGTCTGCCCGTCTGGAAAATGAGGTTGGAACGTGGCTCGCCGATCAGACGGGGTAGTGTGGTCGTTAGTCCAAAGCCGGGATGAAAGCCGAGTTTGACGAAATTCGCGGCAAACCGAGTTTCCGGGCACAACACGCGAAAGTCTGGCACTAATGCGAGGCCAAAGCCGCCACCAATGGCAGCGCCCTGAATAGCGCCAACAATCGGCTTGTTGCAGGCAAACAGTCGTACGGCTTGGGCGTAGAGTGGGTTGCCGGTCCCGACATCTCGCAAATCCCGCTCTGCCTGACCCGTATGGAAATTGGCGCCTGCGCAGAAATGCTTGCCATCTGCGGCTAGCACGATAGCCCGACAGTCCATTTCTTTATCCAGGTCCTCAAACGCATCCGCCAGAGATGTAATGAGTTCAGTATCAAAGAAATTATTCGGCGGTCGTTGAATCTCCGCGGTTGCAACGTGATCGGCTATTGATATTTCAACATCTCCGTAGCGTGTTTCCATCAGTTCTCTCCTTTTGCTTTTCAATCCTGACAGCAGGGCTCTCTTTGCCAACCGGATATAGCACTATCCTGTCGCTCTCGGTAGCATTCCCGCCAATCGGCACCACTTCCAAGGGGCAGATCATCTTCGTCTTTCAGAAAGCTTGCTCTATTTTCCTCAGAGTAATACTATTACTAGTAATTCATCCTTTCTTTCGAGGTGAATAAAATGCGCGTCACTATAAAAGGGCAAGTCACTATCCCCCAACATATCCGGGAGAAGATGGGGATCACCCCGTATAGCGAAGTAGACTTTATTGAGGAGGGTGGGCGGATTGTCCTCGTTAAGCAGGACGTAACCACACCTGCGCCGCAGAAATTTCGTCGCCTCAGAGGCATTGCGACCGTCAAAATGAGTACTGATGAAATTATGGCCTTGACCCGAGGCAGTTGATGAGCGGTGTGCTGGTCGAGTCCAACGTTATCCTTGACGTGTTTGAAAACGATGCGGCGTGGGCCGAATGGTCTGAGTCCGCCCTCAACCAGTATACTGCAAGTCACACGCTGTATATCAACCCTGTTATTTATTCCGAAATTTCAAT
>CAUZQN010000069.1:0-8660 GCA_963581605.1 uncultured Binatia bacterium (SeqCode) | reverse complement strand
AGGGCAAAGACTGCTCTGTGGCGCTCCTGGATGAAAACGGCAAGGTGCTAGGCCAATCGCTCGGCTTACCCCTCTTTCTGGGTAATCTGGAAGTCTGCGTCCAGCTGACGGCTGAGCAATTCGGCTTGGACATGTTTCAGCCGGGCGATATATTCTATCTTAACGACTCGTATATGACCGGGACCCATCTGAACGATGCCACGATCTTCGCGCCTATTTTCTGGAACGGGAAACGCGTCGGGTTTACGGCAACGCGCGCGCACTGGCTGGACGTCGGTGCCAAAGATCCTGGCTCGCCCATGGACTCCCACGAGATTTACCAGGAAGGCATGCGCTGGGGGCCAACAAAACTCTATGACAACGGCGAGCCCCGCGAGGACATTATTGATCTCCTGCGACGCAACAGCCGTTTTGGCTACGGGCTGGTCGGGGATATGAATGCGCAGGTCGCCGCGTGTCGAACTGGCGAGAGCCGACTGCATGCGCTGCTGGACCGCTTTGGTTATGACACTACGCTTGCCGCCCGTGACGAGATCTTTCGTCAGTCAGAACAGCTGGAACGTGAAGCCGTGGTCGCCATCCCAGACGGCTCGTACACTGCCGAAGGATATTTGGATAATGACGGGCTGGGCAGCGAGCCGGTCCGCGTTCAGGTGCGCGTCGATGTGTCCGGCGACCGCATGACGGTTGATCTGGCCGGCTCAAACAAACAAACTCGGGGCCCGGTGAACTGCGGGTTTGTACAAACCATCTCGGCCGTCCGGGTGGCCTTCAAGCTTCTAGTCAGTCCGACGCGTCCGGTTGACGGCGGGACCTTTAAGACGCTCTCGGTTAGCGCGCCTGAGGGCACGCTCTTCCGTGCTCAGGAGCCGGCGGCGTGTGCCTGGTATTTTTCTTCGTTAGGTTTGCTGATTGATCTGATCCCCAAAGCGCTGGCTTCGGCCATACCGGAAAAAGTTGCCGGGGCGCACTATGGCGACTCCATGGTCATTGCGCTGGCTGGAACAGATCCGCGCAAAGGCGATATCCCGTATTTCGCTATTGAACCAACGACTGGCGGCTGGGGCGCGTTTGCCACGGGTGACGGCCAGGATGCGCTGATCAACAACGTCAATGGCGCGTTCAAAGATTTGCCGATTGAGGTGTATGAAAATAAATATCCAGTCATGCTCACCAAATACGGCTTTCGTCCGGATACGGGCGGGCCGGGGCGTTTTCGTGGCGGGACCGGCGTTTACCGCGAGTATCGCACCGAAGCGGCCTCCGTCCTGTATCTCTGGTTTGAGCGTTCAGTGACACCCGCCTGGGGGTTGTTTGGCGGTAAAGACGCTGCTCCACCAGCTGTGGTTGTGAATCCTGGCTGTAAGACTGAACGCCATTTGCTCAAGGCGAACGCGCTGCCACTCGAAGCAGGCGAGGTGGTCAGAACTCAGACTGGTGGTGGCGGTGGCTTCGGCCCGGCCTGGGAACGCGATCCTATGCGCGTGCGTGAGGATGTGATCGACGGCTATGTCAGCCGCCAAGGTGCTGCGCGCGATTACGGGGTGGTATTACGAGCCGATTCAAGCCTGGACGAGGCAGCGACAGCGAAACACCGCGCGGCATTGCAGCAAGAGCGCGTCGATTGAGAGGACTTTGTGGAATGTCGAGTAGGCTGTGGCGCGTGCTGTATCGCCCCGTCGATTTCATCCCCCCTCCCTGGGATGCCGGCCGGCAAGCCTACCGGAGTACGCTGTCTCCATCTCAGCCCTGAGAATCGGTGTCTGTTATTTGGACGTCCGGAACGTCCGGCGGTATGCCGAGACCTGCAACCCAGTGCAGACATGTGTGGGCAGAGTAACGAGTACGCACTGGCCTATTTGACACGACTGGAAAAACTCACGACGCCGTCACGAGAATTTCAGAAAGGAGAGACATAAGCATGGCTAACCAAGAAGAGGCAATCAAACAATTCTATGCGAGCTATCTCGACACTTTTCATACAGGTGAGGCCAAGGCGATGGTGCCTTTTTACCACGCCCCATGCCTGTTTATCACGGACCAGGGAGTGATGCTGCTTTCCAATGAAGCAGAGATTGAAAAGTTATTTGCGCAGATTATTGAAGGACTCAAGGGCCGGAATTACAGTCACACTGAAGTCACGGATGTTCAGATCAAAGAACTCAGCGTAGAAATGGCTTTATTCAGCGGCCTCGCCGTTCGTTACACCAAAACGGGTGAAGAACTCGAACGCTTAAGCGCAACGTATACGATGCGCAAGTCTAACAATGCGTGGCAATTTATCACTATTGTGGCTCATAGCCCGGAGACGCTGGTGCGGTTTGCGTGAGCGGATATAGATCCGTTCAAAGAGAGATTTCCGACTGCAAGAGTGTGATTGGAGAAGTGTACAGTCCTGGAAAAGAATCCACATGTAAATACGCAGGGGCATATAGAGATAGATGCATGTGCGGGCAGTATAATTAGAGTGTCCCGTAGGTCGGATTAGCGGAGCGTAACCCGACACCACTGGGCTTAACCCGACTTCGTCAAAACCAGGCTTCCATACCCATCCCGACTGATAACCCAGCCCGGCGGGACCACAACCGTGGTATCAGGCTCCTCAATAATGAGCGGGCCATACTGAATATCGGAAATATCGGCCCTGCGGCACACCGTCGTCTTCAACAGACCGTGACGCGGCCCGAAGAAGGCGTCTCTTGGTTCGCTTTGGGCGCCCGTGTCAGATGCGGCCGCAGCCCGAGCGCCCAGGTCTGCAAAGCGCATATCCCCAACTGTGGCCAAGGCCCTGAGCCGGAGACTGACGAGTTCAATCGGATCGCCCGTATTATAGCCAAACGCCTGTTGGTGGGCCTCACGGTAGCGCGTCGCCAGTTGTTCCAGCAGGTCTGCGGTGTCAGTGCTAGCAAGGAAAGGGATTGTTAACTCCTGGAGCTGGTAGTCATATTTGAGATCTATATAGTGCTCGAAGCGTACGCCTTCATCCGGAATCCCTTCTCCGTGCATAGTCTCCCGAGCGACGGTCTGCATATGTTCATACTGCTCTAGGATAGTGCCTGGATTGATCTCGGTCAGCGGAGTCACGATGCTGCGGATGTAGTCATGCCGGTAATCGGCGAGTAACAGCCCCAAGGCGCTGAACAGGCCCGGAAACACGGGGACCAGGACTTTGGTAATCTCCATGTCGTCGGCCAGGGCAGCCGCATGGATGGGGCCCGCGCCACCAAAGGACACCAGCGTGTAGTCGCGCGGATCGCGTCCGCGCCCGGTGGACACTGCCCGCAAGGCGCGCATCATGGCCGAATTGGCAATCTGGGTAATACCGTGCGCCGCCGCATGCGTATCCAGCCCGAGCGGGTCGGCAATCTGGCTCTTGACCGCCTCCCAGGCGGCTTGGGGGTCGATGCGCATCGTCGTGTTAGCAATGCTGTGGGGATTAATATAGCCATTCACTACGTTGGCATCGGTCACTGTGGGTTTGCTGCCGCCGCGCGCATAGCAGGCTGGTCCGGGCTCGGCGCCGGCACTATGCGGTCCGACCCGCAGTGCGCCGCCGTCGTCTATCCAGGCAATACTCCCCCCGCCGGCACCGACCTCTACGATGTCGAGCGAGGGAACGCGCAACGCATGTCCACCTTTATAGAACTGGTGCGTGCTCACATTGCCACCGCCGCCGATTTCGCCCGCCGCTTTTTCGGCTGGCAGTCCGTCTTCAATAAGACACGCTTTGGCTGTGGTGCCACCCATGTCGAACGACAGGACCTTGTCTAAGCCCGTCTCCTTGCCCAGCCGTGCCGCGGCCAACACGCCGGCGGCGGGTCCTGATTCGATCATGAAAGCCGGCCTTAGTCGGGCGACTTCCGACGACATGATGCCGCCGTTGGACTGCATCACGAGCAGTCTGGCGCTATAGACTGACAGATGCTGTTCGAGTTGATCCAGATAGCGCTTGACTACTGGAATCAGGGATGCATTGATTACCGTGGTGCTGGCCCGCTCGTACTCACGAATCTGCGGGTAAATATCAGAGGAGAGGCATACGATGGCTTTGGAGCCCAATTCGGACAGAATCAGTTGAGCGACTTCCTGCTCATGGGTCGGATTCAAATAGGAATTAATCAGACACACGGCTATCGTCTCAACCTGCTGCGCTGCGAGGGTACGAATGACTTGGCGGGTTTCCTCAACATCAAGCGGCCGTTCGATCGTTCCGTCCCCCAGGATGCGTTCGCTCAATTCCAGACGCAGTCGACGCGGAACGAGGGGCGGGGTTCTGACCCAGTTCGGGTCTTGGAGGTTGGGGCGCCTTTCTCCTCGCATTTCCAGATCGTCGCGAAAGCCGCGAGTGGTAATATACCCGGTCGGTGCGGTTGTCCCCTCAATGACGGCGTTCGAGGCGATGGTCGTGCCGTGCACAAAATTATCGATGTGTCCGACGGTGTCTCCCCCAGTGTCGGATTGACGAATATGGGCAACGATGTCCTCTCCAATCCGGTCAAGCAGGGACAGCACCTTAGCGGTTTCTAGCTGTCCGTCGTCCCTCAGTACGATCACGTCAGTAAACGTTCCGCCAATATCAACTCCACCCCGCATGAGTGTGTGCCTTTGTGTCTGATTGTTGTTTGTTTCACTGGCCGGTCAGGCATGTAGCCTCGACCCTGCCTATCCGTGATATTCCCCAGAATCGCGTCCAGACCCACCTACGCCCGGCGATAAAGTGATACTGTTGCAAAACGTCTTGAGCCTACGTCCACCTGAGGCTTTAGCCTCAGGCTCACCCTACCAAGCCCGGTAAACCAGGCTCCCTGCCCCGCCTTTGAGGGGGCAAAGCTCCCTTTGTACGTTGAGCCTGGTGCTTCAGCGCCCGGCGGGGGTGGCGTCCAGAAGCTATCTTCGCATTGGGCAACAGGATCATTTATGTCCGGGTGATGGTGAGGATGATCACGAACAGCGTGAAGTCTTTAGTCCGCCACAGCAGCCAAATCCTTCTCCCCCTGCCTCAGAGCGAGTGTCCTTTCATAGTCGAGGATCAAGGTCTCTGGATCGATGACGACGCCGTAGACCTCGCGTGCCCGGTCCACCGAGACCTTCCCCTCGGTAACATCGAGCACAACCAATTCGGGGTCCCTCTCGTAGGCTACCCCATAGCCACCCGAGCCATGGACTTTATGGTAGATCCGATCGCCCGGCTGGACGTGCAGATGCACGTGGGCTTGCGGGGGCAGTATGGTCTTTTTCTCGCCTGACCAGTGGATGTTCACCGCGTCACCGCCCTGTCCACCTCCGGCTAAACCTTTCGCACCGCGCAGGCCCACAGTGCGTAGCAGAACCTCAGCTGGCTGCCGAAAACGCCACTCCCGATACACGGATACGGATCCGCGATATTTTCCCGCGCCTTCGGTATCGGGTACGAAGCCAAACCCTTCAATCGTGACCGGATACTCACGTTCCAACAGCTCCGCCGGCATCGAACCATAACCCCCGCCCATGATCAGCGGTGAGGCGCCGTCGATGCCGTCCACGTGCGGGCGTCCGCCCCAACCGCCAAAGAATACGTCCATAAAAGACTGATATTTACCCTCAGTGTGAGAGTTGAAGTGCAGCATATCGGCGCCCTCGCCCACCCCGCCGAGCTTTCCAGGCAGGGCCTTGGCGATGGTCCGATACACCATATTGCTGAGCGCCATCATGAGCGAAGCGCGACCGCCCACCGCCGCCGGATAACGCGGATTTAGCAATGTCCCGGCCGGTACGATGACGTCAATCGCCCGGGCGAAGCCGCTATTCGTAATCACGTCGCTGGGTACGATGGACTTGAATGGCGAGCGCGTCATGGCTTTAGTCGATACCAAGGGTGAGTTAATGGACGCGTTGACCTGCGGGGGAGTAGACGACAAATCAATGGTGGCGTGGTCGTCTTCGATCCGGATCACGACGTCCAGCAGGACTGGACCGTCCGTCACCTCATTTTCATCCTCGAAGAGCAGCTCTTCCCGATACTCACCCGAAGGAATTTGTTGAATGGCTTTCCTGGTGGCGTGTTCGGCGGACTCGACCAGGTAGTCGCAGGTCGCGTTGAATTGCTCCAGACCATATTTATCGATCAGCTTGGCAAGCTGCTCTTGGCCTTTCCAGCAACTGGCCACCTTGGCGTCAACGTCTCCCTCCCATTCTTCAGGCGTACGAACATTCGACACGATCAGCTCAATCAGGGTGTCATTGCGTTTCCCCGCGTCATACAGCTTCAGCATCGAAATGCGGATGCCTTCCTCAAAGCTGGATTGGCACAGGCTGGAAATACCCCCCGCAAAGCGGCCGCCGACATCGGTATGGTGCGAGTAAGAAATCAAAAAGCCGGCGAGCTGTCCGTTCCAAAAGGCCGGTGCGATCAAGGTGATATCCGGCATATGGGAAATGCCGCAGTAGGGGTCATTGGCAATGATGATGTCACCAGGCTGAAATGTATCCCCGTGCTTGGCCAGCACATTTTCCATGGTGTCGATAAAGACACACATCTGGTACGGAGAGCCGCCTTCGCCGACGAGGCGACCGTGACGATCGCACACCGCCGTGGCGAAATCGCCGACTTTACACATGCCCGAGCGACCGGTCCGATACACGGTCAGCGCCATCTCCTCGGTAATCGCCGCAATCTGATTTCTGATGACTTCGACTAAAATAGGATCAAACGGTCGCGCCATGCGTCCTCCCACTCATCTTCTGGGTCCGTTCTCTGGTACCGCTAGCCTTCGTTCTCCGGTCCAGAGGAGTCGGTCGTGATCCGGCGCGACTTGAACTTCCACTCCCCATCGACTTTGGCGTACTCGTCGTTATACCAACCTCTCATTTCCCACTTTTTACCCTCACGTTTCATATGGACCTCCACGTAACACGTCCCCTTGGCCTGATCTGGCCCAAGCAGCTCGATCACATGGTTATGGATGAATGGCCGCGGCTTCAGGGTGTCCAAGCTTCCAGCGATCATATCGCGCAACCCTTGTCGTCCCTGCGCGCCCGGCAGGTTGGGATCGTCGATCGAGAACGAGCCGTCCTCGGTAAAGAGGTTGACGTATCCGTCCAGATCCTTTTGCCACACGCAGTGACAATACTGCAGGGGCAGATTGCGGATCGCCTCCCGGTCAATCACCTCTTGCATTTGAGCTTCAGTACTCTTGTCTGCCATGTTGTCCTCCTTTTTTTGTTAGCATCGTTTTTACTAGACGAGCATCGTAGTCTTGTAGGTCAGATTAGCGGAGCGTAATCCGACAACACACTCCGTCACTCCGGCATAAACGACGGACTGCCCGTCTTAGCGGTTTGCCCACCGTCGGCAACAAACGCAGCGCCCGTCACAAACGAAGCCAAGTCAGAGGCCAGGAACAGGATGACGTTGGCCATTTCTTCCGGCTTGCCCAGCCGGCCCATGGGGATGACCTGGTCGAATTGCTCCGCAAATCCCGGCTGCTCCAACGCAGGCGCAATCAGCGGTGTGTCGATCGCCCCAGGACAGATGCAATTGGCCCGGATGCCGTGGCGCGCGTATTCTATGGCAACCACGCGGGTGAGATTGATCACGCCGGCCTTGGCTGCGTTATACGCGGCGATACCGTAGTCGGCGCGAAGGCCTGAGATCGACGCGGTGTTCACAATTGCGCCGCCGCCGTTTTGACGCATGATCGGGATGGCCTTTTTCATGGTTCGAAAGACAGAAGATAAACCCAGACCGATCATATGATCCCAGATGTCGTCAGCCAGGTCGGCTACGCGTGCGGCGACATCGTTAGTCCCCTGCGGACTGGCCAGACCAAAGGCGTTGTTATGCAGAAAATCGAGTCGACCAAACTCGTCGGTTATCCGTGTCAGCATCATGTCGAGGTCCGCTTGCTTGGTGACATCGGCGATGATGGCAATAGCCTTTCCGCCTGCCGCAGTGATTTCAGCCACAACCTTGTTTGCATTCGCCTCATTAAAATCAGCAACTCCGACCGCGCCCCCACGCTGGGCAAATCCAATCGCGGTCGCGCGTCCAATGCCCGAGGCGGCTCCAGTCACTAGTCCTACTTTGCCAGTAAAATCCATTTCGCCGTTCTCCTATGGTCTTATTCCAGGTTGAAGACGCGCGCGCCATTATCCCACAACAGCTTTCGCTTAGACTCTTCCGGAATCGGCTGATCGAGCATGGCTTTCACTCCCCACGGAAAAGTGCCGTCCGGATGCGGATAGTCGGAATCCCAGGTGAAATTATCGTCGCCGACCAATTCAACTGCAGCCTTCATGGTTGGTTCGTCACCACGGAAGGCCACGCATATATTGCTGCGGAAGTATTCGGTCGGCCGCCGGGTGAGGTATTCGTGCTCGGCGTTCCCGCTGAAGTCCCAATGCTGCTCCATACGTTGCAGCCAGTACGGGGTCCAGCCGCCGTCTCCCTCAACATGAATGACTTTGAACTGAGGGAACTTCTCGAAAATGCCAAACCAGATCAGGCCTGCCATGGCGGCCATGGCTTCAAACGGATGTGACAGAATATGGCCGCTGGTATGCGTATCCATACGGTCGCCAAATGACGGCACAGAGGCAGACGCCGAGTCGTGGGTTGAGATAGGTTTGCCTATCTTCTCAATCTTGGCCCACAGCGGATGATAGTCTTCGTGCCACAATGT
>CAUZQN010000068.1:0-8759 GCA_963581605.1 uncultured Binatia bacterium (SeqCode) | reverse complement strand
TATGTTGATCCCGAACAGCAGCGGACAGGTTTGGGCGGAAAGATTCTTTCTATGTTAGTCCAAGATTTGCGCTCTGAAGGGGTGCGGAATCTTTACCTGCTGACTGATGCGGATGGTCCAGCCGAAGCCTTTTATCGGAAGCATGGGCTGGCTCGGAGTCGCCGCGTTATTGTCATGGGCACTATATTTTGAAGATTTATAGGGATCTATGATGCGAAACTTTGTATACCCGGCCATCCTGAGACCAGACAAAAATGATGGTGGGTTTATCGTTCGGTTCGTCGATCTACCCGAAGCAATCACACAAGGCAGATAAGGAAGATTGGCTACGAGAAGCAGCAGATTGTCTAGAAGAAGCTGTTGCGAACCGGATTGCTATGGACCTTCCTATTCCTGCTCCCTCTCGCATGAAAAGAGGGCAACATGCTGTCATAGTTCCTGCCCAAACTGCAGCGAAGGCGGCATTGTCGATCGCAATCAAGGATGCAGGGATCACAAAGACGGAACTGGCAAAGCGTCTAAGGTACGATGAAAAAGAAGTGCGTAGACTGCTTGATCCAAGGCATCCGTCAAAACTACCACGGATCGAAGCTGCTCTCTCAGCAGTTGGACAGCGCCTGATCGTTGGTCTCCAAGCTGCTGCCTAACAGACGTACGAAATAAGTCATGGCAGAGTTAGCGCCACGTTACAGCAAAGAAGAGTTCGCTCGGCGCGGACTAAAGATCTACGACAGAGATATCTGTCCTCACGTCGAGACCAGCGATGAGGGGAAATTCGTCGCCGTGGATATTGAAACCGGTTTCTACGAGATGGACAACGACGACTACACTGCAACCGAGCATCTTTTAGCCCGTCAGCCCCACGCCCAGATCTGGCTCCTCCGAGTCGGGCATAGAGCGGCTTACCGTATTTGAAGCCTCGGGCAGTGTACCCAGCAGACAAAAGATCAGCCGGCTGTCAGCGTCTGTTCGATAAAGTCGAGTGCGTCCTGAGGCGTCGTCACGGCCGTGTACAGGTCTCGATATTTTTCGTGTATCAGCGCTTCGTCAAATCCCCGTTCGAACTGTTGTAGCAGGCCGTCGAAGTAGCCGTTGGTATTGACGAAGACGATAGGCTTGGAGTGAAAGCCGAGCTGTTTCAATGACAGGACTTCGAGCACTTCCTCGAACGTTCCAAACCCGCCGGGCAGCGTAATATAGGCATCGCCGCGCTCATCCAGCCCTTGTTTACGACTGCGCATATCATCGACCGCGTACATATCGAGGCCGTCTTGTCCGTAGCCTTTATCGAGGAACTCAGTCAGGATGACGCCGGTCACTTTGCCGCCCTCCGCCAGGGCCGCTTGGGCAAGCGCACCCATCAGGCCAATGTTTCCACCGCCATAGACTAAGGCATGACCCCGCAGGGCCATCAGTTGACCCAGCTCGGCAGCAACATCCAGATACATCTGAGGTGAACGTTGGCTCGACGCGCAGTAGACGGTGATAGAAAGCGAGTGGATGGGCTGCGTCATAAACGAGCAAGCTGGGCTAGCTGGGCGAGATGAAAATGAGCAGGATGGGTCTCGATCCTACTGACCCGGAGAGTAGGGAAATCCAAGTCCCCGCGTCTCCGGATCTTACTTGTTGAGATCAAAACTCTCTTACAAATTTTTCACCACGCTATCCATCTCAGCCCACTCAACAATGGGCGTGAGGCGGCGTTTTACAATCGTGCCTTTCGCAACCAAAGTTGAGAAGGTGTTAAAGGTCTTAGCATGATCCTGAATATCCAGGATCAAGACCATTTTGGCCTCTTCGTTTGAGGCCCACGGACCAGCTTTCAATGTGACGCCTTCAGGAAAGCCGGTTTCGCCACTCAGCACCCCTTTAAACATCACGTGGACCTGTTTGGCTTGCGTCGGATCCCACCAGATTTCGTCCATATACAACGGCATATCATTCCCCTCCTTATATAAGCGGTGATGTTCGGGGCATACCAAAAAAATCTCAGCCAGCATACCCCGGTGCTGCGCACAGGGCACAGGGGTCTGTGCGCACGGACAACGCCGCTGCCGCAGGCATTCTATGCCTTTGGCATTCAATCTGGGGTATGCTAGCGTCTGCCGGACAGGAGGAAGACGGACATGGCATTACCGCTTGGGGGCATTCGGGTGCTTGATATCGCCAGCATGTTGGCCGGCCCGTATGGCGCCACCATGCTCGGAGACATGGGCGCTGACGTGATTAAAATCGAACCACCGTATGGTGACGAGTCACGCACCATCGGCCCCAAGGTCGAAAATGACAGCGGCCTGTATGTCGGCGTGAACCGTAATAAACGAGGCATGGTGCTCGATCTGACGAAACCAGAAGGAAAGGATCTGTATTTTCGCCTGGTCCGGACTGCTGACATCATTATCGAGAATCTCCGTCCCCAAGCCAAAGCAAAACTCGGGATTGGCTACGAAGAGACCTGCAAGCATAATCCTCAAATTATTTATATTTCTGTCAGCGCATTCGGCCAAGACGGGCCGTATGCTGGGCGACCGGGTATCGATCCGTTGGCCCAGGCGTTAACCGGCTTTATGAGTGTGACCGGGGAGCGTGACGGAAAGCCCATCAAAGCCGGTCCGGCGATCGCGGATGCGACCTGTGCCAATCTTGTCGCCTTTGCCGCGATGGTTGGCTTGTGGACGCGTGAGCAGCAGGGGATAGGTCAGCAGATCGAGCTGTGTCTGATGGACGGGCTCATCCACGTCCAACCGTCCCAAGTTGGACAATTCTTTTTAAGCAATTACATCCAACCGCGGGTGGGAAACGCCAGCCCGTTTTATGCCCCGTATGGCACGTTCACCTGCAAAGATGGTCGAGACATTCAGCTTGCCTCCTTTAATAATAAGTTTTTCCATAACATTTGCCGGGCTATTGAACGCGAGGATCTGACCACCGACCCACGATTTGAAACTATAGACGGCCGCCTGGAACATGAGCCGGAACTCAACGACATCATTCAAGCTGAGTTTGCTAAAAAAGATACGGCTGAGATGATGCGCTGTTTGACTGAGGCCGATGTTATGGCTGCACCGGTCAACACGTTGCACGAGACGTTTGCCGACCCGCAAGTCCAACACAACCAAATGGCAGTCGAAGTCGAGCACGCCCGCGTGGGCAAGATCAAAGTCGGCGGCATTCCAGCCAAGCTCAAGAAAACGCCCGGTGCCGTGCGCCTAGCTCCACCCACCCTGGGCCAGCATACCTGGGAGGTTTTGCAGGAAATGGGGCTGAGTAGTGAGGAGGTCGAGCAGCTTAAACAAAAAGGCGTGGTGAAGTAATTGAGGGTCGCTGAAATTTTTTGATTCCCCTCACTCCTTCGACTGCGCTCAGGACAGGCTTAATCCTCTCCAGCTCACCTGGAATTGGAGGCGAAGAGAGCAGGATTCAAAAAGACGAGAAGGGAGTTACGCATGCCTCGAGGAGCAGATGGGATTGTCCAGGCGCTCAAAGACGCCGGGGTCTCTACCATCTTTGGCATTCCAAGCATTCATAATATTGGCCTGTACGAATCCCTACGCCACGAGCCATCGATTCGCCATATTCTCTGTCGGCATGAGGCTGGCGCGACCCATATGGCTGATGGCTATGCACGGGCGAGTGGTGAACTGGGCGTTATTGTTTCCTCAACAGGCCCAGGGGCCGGTTTTACCATTTCCGCCCTTCAGGAAGCCTGGGGAAGCTGTTCACCCGTCCTCATGATCACTTCCAACATCGATGCGGCTAAGATCGGCAAGGGCTTGGGGGTACTGCACGAACTCGAAGAGCAGACGTCACTCTTTCGGACGATTACCAAGGACGTTATCGTTCCCCAAGCCGGTGATGACTTTCATGCGCTCGCAAAACGGGCCATAGCCTTGGCCTTGTCGGGAAGGCCGGGTCCCGTGTGTTTGGAAGTGCCGACGGACCTTATGGCAGGAGAAGTACCTCCAGCGACCACAACAGCGACGGACGATACTCCGGCCCCTGCACCGCTTCCGCCACGTCTCGAAGAAGCAGTCGCCCTCCTGCGTCGTGCTAAGCAGCCTGTCCTTATTGCTGGCACGGACGCGGCGCGGGCTGGCCTGAGCACAGACCTGCAAGCATTAGCCGAAGCCTTATGCGCCCCCATCATCACCAACACACCGGGCAAAGGTGTTGTTCCAGAGGATCATCCGCTCTCGTTCGGCAATGCTGCCCGCCGCTTGGTCATTCAAGACATTGTGCCGGGCTGCGATGCGGCGCTGGTGGTTGGCTCGCGGCTGCGAGAAGTCGATGCCAAACGGCGCGGGTTGATGTTGCCCGAACAGCTTATTCATGTCGATTGGGATGAGCGCTGGATCGGCAAAAATTATCCAACGGCCATTCCGCTCATCGGAGATATTGGCGCCATCACCCAAGAGCTGCGCCGTCAGCTTGAGGGAGAGCCATACACGGGTCCACGCCAGGAACGCACGGCAGCCTGGCGGCGTGAGGCGGACGCGGAAATGGCGCGGCTCAGCCAAGAGCGACCTGAGATCCAAGCCTTGAATGTCATCCGCGAGGTCCTGCCGCGTGAGAGTGCGCTGGTCATTGATAATACCCAGCTGGGGTATTGGGCTGAGTATTTCTACCCGTCATATCAGGCCAACGGACTCATTGGAGCCAAGGGCTCGGGCCTGCTGGGATTTAGCTTTCCTGCAGCAATTGGAGCAAAGGTCGCCTGTCCGGACACACCAGTGGTAGGCATGATCGGCGACGGCGGTTTTCTCTACACGTCTCAGGAATTAGCCACCTGCGTCCGACATAATATCGGCTTCCCATTGATTGTGGTCAACGATAATGCCTTTGGCGTTATCGGCTATCTGCAGCGCACGGCCTATCAAGAAGCGTATCAAGAGCAACTCACCAATCCTGATTTTATGGCGTTCGCCGGAGCGTTTGGCATCAAGGCAACACGCGTCCAATCGCCACAGGCATTGAAATCAGTCCTGGAAATCACACTTGCCTCTGGTGAGATGCACCTCATTGAATACCAGACGACAATTGAAGCGCCGCCGTTTGGCAAGTACTAAGCGCCGTCAGGCTAGCGCACACTAGCGAGAGAAGGAGAACGTATGTCACAACGCCGCACTACGATTTGGGGCTGGGGCTTTGAGGATGAACAACCCACTCCAGAGCAAAAGAAAGCGATTGCCAAAGGGATAGTCGACAGTCTGGGTAAAAGCGATGTTAAAGTTGAACTTGACCCGGAACCTCGGGTTGAGGATATCGAGCTGCGTGCGCCGAGGATCTCGCCGGCGGCGTCTCTGGCCGGCATCTGCTCGACCGAGACCTATGATCGTGCCGCCCATACGTATGGGAAAGCCCTGCCCGATATTATTAAGGCGTTTCACTTGGATTTTTCGAATCCTCCCGACGTGGTGGCTTTTCCTAAAACCGAAGACGACGTCGTTTCCGTCCTGGATTGGTGTAACCAGATAGGCGCAGCAGCTATCCCCTTTGGTGGCGGGTCGAGTGTCACCAGCGGGGTAGAGCCTCCGCCGAGTGACGCCTACCCCGGCAGTGTCTCAATCGACCTGCGCTGTCTGAATCAAGTACTGGAGATTGACGCAACCTCACGCGCAGCGCGCATCCAGGCCGGTGTGTTCGGGCCTGCCATGGAAGCCCAACTCAAACCACATGGCTATACGCTACGTCACTATCCCCAATCGTTTGAATTTTCGACCCTCGGCGGTTGGATCGCGACCCGTTCAGGCGGACATTTTGCCACGCTATACACCCATATTGACGAACTCGTAGAATCCTTGCGGATCGTGACCCCACGCGGCATTGTGGCCTCGCGGCGCTTGCCTGGCTCTGGTGCCGGACCGAGCCCGGATCGCATGTTTATCGGTTCAGAGGGCATATTGGGCATTATCACTGAAGCCTGGATGCGGCTGCAGCAGCGTCCGGTGTATCGTGCCTCCACGGCCGTGCATTTTGAGAAATTTGAAGATGGGGTTGAGGCAATCCGCCTGCTCAGCCAATCCGGTTTATATCCCACCAATTGTCGCCTTCTCGATCCCACAGAAGTCAAGCGGAATAAAATTGGTGACGGATCAGGCGGCAGTTTACTCATGCTCGGATTTGAGTCAGCCGACCACCCTCTCGACGCCTGGATCAATCGTGCCCTTGAGTGCTGTACCGATCTCGGGGGGACGACGCCGAATGGCGTGATGATTAAAGGTGGCGGAGAAACCACCGGCCGCGGCGGTTCGGTTGGTGACTGGCGGAATGCCTTTATCCGCATGCCTTACGCGTTCTCGACCATGGCAGCCATGGGAGCCATATTTGATACCACCGAGAGCGCGATTCCGTGGAATAAGTTTCACGAATTCTACGCCGGCGTTATGCACGATGTGCAAAAGGCGCTGGATGAAGTGTGTGGTGGTGGCCTGCTGTCGTGCCGCTTTACGCATGTGTATCCCGACGGGCCGGCGCCCTACTTCACCTTTACCGGGCTAGGCACGAAGGGCAGCGAGCTTGAGCAATGGCAGGCGCTCAAAACCGCAGCCTCAGAGGCTGTGGTACGCTATGGCGGTACCGTTACCCACCACCATTCGGTAGGTCGAACGCACCGCCCGCAATACGAAAAGCAACGGCCGGATCTGTTTGCCAGTGCGCTCCAGGCGGCCAAGGCGACGCTCGACCCTCAGGGGTTGTTAAACCCTGGCGTTTTGATTGATCCGCAACGCTAGTCCGGACATCTACTCTCCGGGCATCCGCTCTCTTGGAAGCGGCGCTTGACCCAGGGGCGCGACCTTTCGTGCCCCTTTTTTGTTTCTTAAAGGGGGCACAGACCGAAATTGGGCATATCATATAATTGTGTGTTAGGAAGAAAGCATCCCTATACGAGGAGAAAACATCCATGACGATTGAGATGAAGAACATTCGTGAAGCCATCATGGACGAGCAGGCCAAAACAGAAGACTTTGAAGGGCTGCCTCTACCAGAATGGATGTTGGCCGTCACCACGCATAAAGATGAAGTGGAGATGTTCGAAGGCCTCGAGTCCTGGGACAAAGATCCCCGCAAAAGCCTGCATCTGGATGAAGTCCCGGTGCCCGAGATCGAGCCCAATGAAGCCCTGGTGGCCGTCATGGCATCCAGCATCAATTTCAATACGGTCTGGAGCACAATCTTTGAGCCGCTGCCAACTTTTCTATTCTTAGAGCGCGCGGCCAAGAAAAGCCCGTGGGACAGCCGGCATAACCTGCCCTACCATATCATTGGCAGCGACGCGTCCGGCGTTGTGCTGAAAGTTGGACCGGGTGTCAATCTCTTTAAGCCGGGCGACGAAGTGACCATACACTGCAACTACGTGGATATGCAGGCGCCAGACGGCCACGATGATTCTATGCTCGACCCAGATCAGCGTATTTGGGGATTTGAAACCAATTTTGGAGGGCTGGCCGAGGTCGCCGTGGTTCGGGCCAACCAGCTCATGCCTAAACCATCCCACCTCACCTGGGAAGAAGCAGCTTCCATGCCGCTGGTCAATTCAACTTCCTATCGCATGTTGGTCAGTGGAAACGGAACCCATATTAAGCAGGGTGATATCGTCCTGATCTGGGGCGCGGTTGGCGGCTTAGGCGGGTTTGCCCTGCAATATGTGTTGAACGCCGGCGCATTTCCCATCTGCGTCGTCTCGTCAGAGGATAAAGTCAAATTGTGCGAAACCATAGGCGCACGCTGGATTATCGACCGCAGTGTCGAGGACTATCACTTCTGGAATGAAGACGGCTCACAGAACGTACGCGAGCTGCGGCGCCTCGGCAAAAAGATTCGTGACATGACCGGCGGCGAAGACCCGGACGTGGTATACGAACATCCCGGTCATGAGACGTTTGCTGCCAGCGTTTTCCTGGCACGGGCTGGTGGACAGATTGTCACCTGCGCTTCCACCAGTGGCTATAATCACGAATATGACAACCGCTATCTGTGGATGAACAAGAAGCGCATTATCGGTTCCCATTTTGCCAACTACAAAGAAGCCTGGGAAGCCAATCGGTTAGTCTGCAAACGCGCCATCCACCCGCTCTTGTCAGAGACGTATCTCATGACAGACGCCGGTGAGGCTGCCTATCGGGTACACCATAATCAGCAAATCGGAAAAATTGGCGTCCTGTGCCTCGCTCCGGAAGAAGGACTGGGAGTGACAGACCACGAAGGCCGCGCCCGCCATATCGGACAGATTAATTTGTATCGAAATGCGGTAAAAGGTGATTT
Source organism: uncultured Binatia bacterium (SeqCode) (assembly GCA_963581605.1). Taxonomy (GTDB): domain Bacteria; phylum Desulfobacterota; class Binatia; order Bin18; family Bin18; genus Bin18. Next base: position 497 of record CAUZQN010000068.1, on the reverse strand, counting down.
TCGCTTAGTGAAGGACCAGCCATAATTGAGGAAAGGGACTCATGCCCACCATCACCATCCGCTTCGCAAGCCCTGACGATGTACCCATTATCCTCGACTTCATCAAAAGACTAGCAGCCTTTGAAAACGAGCTGGATGCCGTCAAGACTACACAAGCAGACTTGCTGCGCGACGGCTTTGGCCCGCAGCCGAAATTCGAGGTCCTGGTCGCTGAGCTGGCCGCAGAGCCTGTCGGCTTTGCCCTTTTCTTCCTGACCTATTCCACCTGGGAAGGGCGGCCCAGCCTGTATCTCGAAGACCTGTTTGTAGTCGAATCAGCGCGTAAGCATGGAGTCGGACGTCAATTGATGGCAAGACTGGCCGCTATTGCGGTTGAACGCGGGTATAAACGTCTAGACCTCCAAGTCCTTAACTGGAACCCTGCGCGTGAATTTTATCGTCGTCTGGATATGGACCACATGTACGACTGGCTACCCTATCGCCTCAGCGGTAAAACC
>CAUZQN010000067.1:0-8771 GCA_963581605.1 uncultured Binatia bacterium (SeqCode) | reverse complement strand
CTGTTCTGCCATGCAGCCCCTTTTCCCAGAAGAGCTGTGGACTTTTTCCTGGGCATGCTCTTCTTACGGAATTTGTACGCTATACATACATCGATTTCAGTCGTCAACGTCAACTGGGACAATAGAGAAAATTCCTTGCTTTAAGAACGAGAGAATGGCAAGTCATGAAGTGCCGTATATTGAACACGTGGAAAAGGAGGGCAGTCTATGAGTGAGAATGGTAACCCCCAAATTCGCTTTGGCATGTGGTACGACTTTCGCAACCCGCCAGCCTGGAAACGTCCCTATGATCAACTCTATAACGAAATTATCGACCAGATCGTGTGGGGGGAAGAGAACGGCTTTGATAATATTTGGCTGTCTGAGCACCATTTCATTGAAGATGGCTATTCCCCTTCGCTCATGCCTATTGCAGCCGCGCTTGCGTCTCGGACCAAGAAAATCCATATCGGCACCAGCGTCGTGCTTCTACCCTTTCATAACCCTGTTCGGCTTGCCGAAGATGCCGCCACGGTTGATGTGATTTCCGGCGGGCGGTTCGAGCTTGGTGTCGGCGTCGGCTACAAGGTCGAGGAATTCGAGAGTTTTGGTGTTTCGAGTAAGGAACGTGGCGCTCGCACCAACGAAGGGCTCGAAATCATTCGCCGCCTGTGGGAGGGCGAAACCCTGACATTTGAGGGAAAATACTACACGGTGAGCAAGGCCAAACTGACTCCCGAGCCGATTCAGCAGCCGCGTCCACCCATATGGGTCGGCGGATTTACTCCCCCCGCATTTCGGCGGGCCGCTCGATATGCGGATGGCTATATTGGCGTTGGCCCCATCAAAGAAGCCTACGACCACTATGTCGCCGAACTGAAAAAGCTTGGCAAGCCGACGTCTGACCTCAGAATTGCGGGCGGCTATTTTTGGCTGATACCGTCCGATGATCCAGAAAAAACCTGGAACGAAGCAGCCGAACACGTGCGCTATCAGGTCAATGCGTATGCCGAGTGGTCTGAGAAAGCGGGCATGGCCATGTTTCCGAAAATGGAAACGACTGAACAATTACGCGAGTCCGGCCTATTCCAAGTGGTTGATGTAGATACCTGTATTCAGATGATCCGCGACTATGCTTTAGAAACACCGCTGACCCACTATTATTCTTGGACGCTTCCTCCAGGTCTGCCGGCAAGCTGGATTCAGCCCTACCTGGAACTCTTTACAAGCAAAGTGATTCCAGCGTTTCGATAATGTGGTCATGGCCTGGGTAGGGGCAATTCACGCATTGCCCAGGCGGCCGGCCAGTCGCCCGTACAGAGTCATTGTGTAGACAGGAGACAGCTATGGACTTGCAAACACCCGGCGTCTTTACCTTCCTGGATGGCCTCAGCGGCGCACAGACCGGCCGGCTCGTGCGCAAAGTCGAACAGCTCGGTTATAGCGCGCTGTGGTTTCCCGAAGCCCTGGGTCGTGAGAGCTTTTCATTTGCGTCCTATCTGTTGGGTCAAACGGAACGACTGGTCATCGCTACTGGCATTGTCGTGCCCTACGCCTACCAACCCATCGTTATTGCCAACGCCACGCGCACGCTGGCAGAACTCTTTGGCGACCGTTTTCTTCTTGGCCTGGGTGTGAGCAATGCGCAGGCCAATGCCAGACGAGGCATCCCATACGGCAAGCCGCTCAGTTTCATGCGCGAGTATCTCGCCAAGATGAAAGCGGCCCCATATACCGCTCCGATCCCGCAAAACGATCCGCCCGTCGTGCTGGCCGGTATGATGCCGAAGATGCTTGAGCTTGCAGCGACACAGACCAACGGAACACATACCTACTTCAGTGTGGTTGAGCAGATTGCTGCAACTCGAAAGGCCCTCGGACCTGAGCCATGGCTGTGTGCTGAGATCGGCGTAATGCTGGAATCAGACGCGGACAAGGCACGCTCGGCCGCCCGCAGTTATATGCGGATCTATCTCCAAGTTGACCATTATGTGCAACGGCTCAAAGAAGTGGGCTTTGCTGCTGCTGACTTTGCCAACGGAGGCAGTGATCGGCTTGTCGATGCGGTCGTTGCCTGGGGAGATACGGCCAAGATTCGAGAGTCTATTGCAGCGTATTATGAGGCCGGTGCGTCACACGTATGCCTCATGCCACTGCGTTCAGACGGAGGCATGAACCCGGACGAGCGGGCAATCGAAATACTGGCACCAGGGTGATGTTGACAGGGTGACAGGGCGATTTGTTGATTGCTGAGTTCTCAGCTCACTCGCTGTCTTGAAACCACGTCACTGCCTCAGCTTCTGAATGAAAGAAACGCGTGCTAAAAGTCCGCGGCTGGTCTGGGTTGGCGCTGGCAGCCTGAGCCGGCGGATCCTGGGCAGGCGGAAGCTGAGCATTCGGTCCGACAATATACCCCATCTTTTGATGCCAACGGCATTATAACGCGGGATAATTGCCGTATCCCGCCACTGACCGATTTCTTCCGACAGCGCAGGTTTACAGCGCTGGACATTCACGAGCAAACAACGGGCGCTGTGTTCCTCTGCATGGCCAGCAAACCGGCTGAGAGCGTCTTTAAAATCGTGCGCCGTCTTGTCAGTCCAGTCGATTTTCACGCTGGATACTCCTTCATAGTAGGATATCGTCCACGGCTCATTTTGGTGCAGCTGCATGAGGTCGTCCTCCTTTCTGCGTCGGAACCCAGATCCCAGACAGAAACCGGTAGTTGAGATGAATGGGTAGGCCTGAGGACCTATCCCTAGCCCTCTATCGGCGAAGCGACGAAGCAAGCCGCGACAGCTTCGTAACGGTCAGACCATTCTCACTCCGTTCCTTGGTGCCCGTACCAAAAGGGCCAAAGAGCTTGTAATAGGCTTGAGCCAAAGTTTCCTGAACGACATCTTCACCGTCGAGTACTGAGCCGGTCATCCGCCCGCAGTATTTATGCAGGGCGGGTCTCACGTCTTCCACAGCCTCAAGGAATTTCTCGCGTGCCTCTTGGAGCTGCGCTTCGAGCGCCTGGAGTTCTGACACAATTGTTTCCTCTCTACTTGGTAATACGAATATGGACAAGGAAACGATACGTGTGAAAATAAATTTATTATTGGCGTCTCTTGAACACTCCTGTTTGAGAGCCTACTCATAGTAAGATCTATACTATTTTGGAGAGAAATTGATCACTATTTATACATACTCAGAAGCCCGTCAAAACCTGGCGGCTCTACTCGAAGAAGCCCGCACAAAAGGCGAAGTCCGGATCAAAAGACGAGATGGCCAGTTGTTTGTCATAAGACCAGAAGTACAAACTGACTCCCCGCTGAATGTTCCTGGGATCGATCTTGGTCTGGGAAAAGGGGAGCTTGTCACTCTCGTACGTGAAGGGCGTGAGAAGAATACACCTCTGGCAAAACGGAATTGAGAAAAACAGATAGGCCGAATTGGATAAGGTATCATCACATCATCACAAAGAAGACGCACTTTAGTTTTCGCTCAGCCGTCCTCTTCCTTTCCGGCCAGCCGCTCGCCTTCTCAAATTCTCCGTTTGGTAGTATGTCTCTTCTACATCCAGTGCAAAAAGGAGAGACCTCATGAAATTAGGACTATTTGGCATCAATATGGGGCCGTGCGGTACGCCGGAAGCTTCGGCACGGGTAGCGCAAACGGCGGAAGCGGCGGGGTTTGAATCAGTCTGGGCAGGCGAGCACGTTGTGCTACCCGACCCACAAGAGCCGCCTTCGCCTTTGCCGCCGACCTACCCCATGCTCGACCCGAATATCGTCTTTGCCTTTCTGGCCGGTCAGACAAGAACGATACGGATGGGAACCGGTATTATTATTTTACCGCAACGCAATCCGCTTGTACTAGCCAAGGAAATGGCTAGCCTCGACGTACTGTCAGGCGGACGGCTCATCTTTGGCGTGGGCATAGGCTACCTCAAGCCGGAATTTGACGCGCTGGGTATTCCGTTTGGTCAAAAGGGGCCGCGTACGCTTGATTACGTCGAGGCCATGCGCGCCATCTGGAGCCAGGACGATCCAGCGCATCAAGGCCAGTTTGTATCCTTTAGTGGCATAAAAGCCTTCCCCAAGCCCGTCCAGCAGTCAGGTCCGCCCGTTGTCTTCGGCGGTATGACGCCTCAAGCGTTCCAACGCGCTGTCACGCATGGCAACGGCTGGTACGGCTTTGCTTTAGACGCCGATGGGACGAAGAAATGCCTCGACGGCCTTAAGGCCGCACAAGAGCAAAACGAACGGCCGAGCGAACTCGGCAGGTTGGAAATCAGCGTGACTCCGCTAGGGCGGGTAGATCTCGATATGGCCAAACGTTTCGCCGATCTTGGCGTGGATCGTTTGGTTTCACTCTTTCCACCCAAAGGGAAAGAACTCTTCTCGCTCAACGCCTCAGAGACGGAAATTACGGATTACATCAAAGAGGTTGGGGATACGGTGGTCGGCAAAGTGTGATCAAAAGGTGTGATCAGGATGTGATTATCTAGATCGTCGCACGTAATTGTCGCACGATGATCGCCTCTCTACGATGACTGCAGCCGACCACGCTGTTGCACGCCTTCACGCCGGGCGGCGATGTCGTCCGGCGTGACTCCGCGGACCTGTTCACGCCAGACGGTAGCTTCAATTTGCAGGCCGTCATGCAAGGTTTGCGCATAGCCTGCGTTAATCACCCGCTTCATGCTGCGCAACATCTCGGGCACGCATGACAACATGTCTTTTGCCAGAGCGCGACACGTCGGTCCAAGCTCGTCGGGGGGAACGACACGATTCACCAACCCCCAGGACTCTGCCCGTTCTGCCGACAAATAATTTCCAGTCAACGAGAGTTCACGCGCACGGTAGATGCCAATCACACGCGAGAGTTTCTGGCTCAGTCCCCAGCCGGGCATCACGCCCAGCCGAGCATGCGTGTCAGCAAAGCACGCTTCGCTGGAGGCAATCAGCACATCACATGCCAGGGCCAATTCGAATCCTCCGGTAATGGCAAAACCGTTGATTGCGCCAATGATCGGTCGGTCAAACGCCTCCATGGTTTGCACGATATCCATACTACCTTGACTACCCTGACTGCCCTGGGTCGGTTCTGATTCGCGCAGCGGGTCACTCGTGCGGCTGAGTTCCTTGAGATCCATACCAGCGCAAAACGCCCGGCCCGCTCCAGTCAGAATCACCACGTGGGTGTCCGCATCCTTTTGCAGCGTCTCAAACGCCTGCACAATTGCGAGGCGCAATTCACGCGATAAGGCATTCATGGCCTTGGGACGGTTTAAGGTCAAGGTTGTAATGCCATCGGCTTTCTCAACCATTAAGACTGATTTTGACATGGGAACTCCTATTTCAGCTCAGCAAAGCATTCCGGCGTTCTAGCCACTATGCCTTGAGCGAGACAGATCGCCAAGCCGCTTTTTCAAGATCGTTTCCAAGATGGTTTCAAAAATCGCTTCAAAAATCGCTCCGAAAGACGCTTCGAAGATCGCTTCATTGACGCTAGCCACGTTCGTATCTACACTCCTCTTCTTCTGAGCAGATGAGCAGGATCGATATAGAAACTCACATGGAATTTACCTTCACTACGGCATACACCGCGCATCGAGGCTAGGCGGGTTTTTGGAACAACAGAAACTCCATTTGCCTGAATCGGCCTTTTCCTATCCCAACTTTCAGCGCTATTGGGCCGCCCGGTTATGCATCACGCTGGCCATTCAAATGCAGGCCGTGGCCATAGGCTGGCAGGTCTATGACCTCACCCGCAATCCGCTTGATTTGGGCCTTGTTGGACTTGCGCAATTCTTACCTTCGCTTGGTTTAGCGCTCATTACGGGCCACGTGGCCGACCGTTATGACCGGCGGCGCGTGTTGGTCGTGTGCATCGTCGTTGAGGTGATCTGCGCGCTACTCTTCCTCGTCTTCACTGTCCAGGGTGGCACGAATACGTTGTTTCTCTTTGGCGTGCTCGTTCTGTTTGGAACGGCACGTGCGTTCGAGTTCCCGGCCTCGGTGGCCCTTATGCCGAATCTGGTGCCGCAGCGTCTTTTTACTAATGCCGCGGCGTGGAGTTCGTCTGCGTGGCAAACGGCGGCTATTGCAGGTCCGGCAATCGGCGGCTTGCTATATGCGGTCGGGCCGCAGGTTGTGTACGGCTGCTGTGCATTGATGTTCAGCGTTTCCATCCTCCTAGTCAGTATTATTCATATTGAGCGGCGAACGGTGGAACAGAAAGCTGCGACGTGGGAGTCGCTTGTCGCCGGGATTTCTTTCATCCGGAGTCAGCCGGTTGTACTCGGCGCGGTGTCTCTCGATCTGTTTGCAGTGCTATTAGGCGGAGCAACTGCACTGCTACCCATCTATGCACGCGATATTTTGCGCGTTGGCCCCTGGGGACTCGGCATCCTACGCAGCGCCCCGGCACTTGGCGCGCTGGTGACAGCCGTCATCATGGCCCGCCGACCTATTCAGCACCATGCCGGAGTTATTCTACTCGCAACGGTGGGGATATTTGGGTTGTCCATCGTAGGCTTTGGACTGTCGCGGAACTTATGCTTGTCCCTTGTCATGCTCATCATACTCGGCGCGTCGGATATGGTCAGCGTAGTGATTCGCCGGGTCTTGGTTTTAGTCAAGACTCCAGACCGGATGCGGGGTCGGGTAAGTGCAGTGGAGTCGGTTTTTATTGGCGGATCAAACGAACTCGGGGAATTCGAGTCCGGCGTCACTGCGGCGTGGTTCGGCGTTGTCCCGGCAGTGATCCTGGGTGGTCTTGGAACACTCGCGATAGTTGGATTGTGGGCACGCATTTTCCCGCAATTGCGGCAGGTTGATTCCTTGGAGGACGAGGCAACAGGAGACCCATAGACGTTGATTTCCTATAGGGAGTGTGTTTCCCATAACGTCCTGACCTAAGTAATGGAGGGGATATGAAACTCGATAGCCTGATGACTGCTCGCTCGCTCGACGAAGCCGCCGCCATAGCGCGGAACGTAGAAGACATGGGCTTTGACGGCGTGTGGAGTATGGAGAACCAGCACGATCCCTTCCTGTCTCTCGCGGTCGCGGCGATCGCAACCACCAAGCTCAAAATCGGTACGGCGATTGCCCTGGCTTTCCCGCGCAGCCCCATGTCTTTTGCCTATACGGCATGGGATCTTCAGGCTGCCTCAAACGGACGTTTCATTCTTGGCCTCGGCACCCAGGTCAAAGGCCATAACCAGCGCCGCTATAGCGTGAAGTGGGAATCTCCCGGTCCCAAGCTGCGTGAGATTATCCAGGCCCTGCGCGCCATCTGGGACTGTTGGCAGAACGGCACCAAGCTGGACTTCCAGGGCCGGTTTTTTAGCCACACCCTGATGACCCCAGCTTTTATGCCAGGCAAGATCGAGCATCCACATATTCCGATTTATATCGCAGGGGTAAATCCGTATATGTGCCGTCTGGCTGGCGAGTTGTGTGACGGCTTTCATGCTCATCCTTTCCATTCTGCCAAGTTTCTACGCGAACGCGTGCTGCCCCAGATTGAAGAAGGCGCCCAAAAGGCCGGCCGCAGCCGGAAAGACGTGGTGGTCTCAACCTCATCTTTTGTGATTATGGGCGACAGCCAAAAAGAGATGGATGAGATGCGTGAGCAGGTACGCATGCAGATTGCCTTTTATGCCTCAACGCGGACGTATAAGCCCGTCCTGGATGTGCATGGCTGGGGTGACGTCTGCCTGAGCCTGAACGAGAAAGCGTCCAAAGGCGAGTGGGCGGCCATGGCCAAAGACGTCACCGACGAGATGCTTGAGGAGTACGCCATAACCGGATCGCCGGACGAGGTGCCCGCCCTGCTCAAGGCCAAATATGAAGGATTGCTGGACCGAGTTGCGTTCTACCATCCGGATCGACCAGGAGTGAATGAGGCGCGTTGGCGCAAAATTGTCGAAGCATTTTATGCGTAAACGGCAAATCCAAGAATAGGAGGGATGATATGACACTCTCACTAGGCGATATCAGCATCTCGCGAGTGGTCGAAATGGAAGGTCCACTGATGGAACCACAGATGCTCTTGCCGGACGCGACGGCGGAAGGGATGGCTAAGCACAAACACTGGCTGGCTCCGCAGTTTGTGGCTGAGAATGGCAATCTCATAATAAGTATTCAGACCTATGTGGTGAAAACACGCCATCACACCGTGCTGGTTGACACCTGCGTGGGCAACCACAAGCCGCGCAGTCTGTTTCCGGACTGGAGCATGCTGGATGGCCCGTATCTACAGGACCTTGGCGCGCTCGGGGTAAGCCCTGAGCAAGTGGACTATGTCCTGTGTACCCACCTCCACCTTGACCATGTGGGCTGGAACACAAAATTAGAGGACGGCAGATGGGTGCCGACCTTCCCAAATGCCAAATACCTGTTTGCCAAAAAAGAGTGGGAGTTCTGGAAGAGCGAGTACGAACGCGGTGCCGAAAATGCGGCCGATGATGGCTCGATTGCCGACAGCGTCATTCCCATTGTCGAAGCTGGTAAGGCGGTTCTGGTTGACGGCGACCATGCCATTGACGATGAGATGCATCTGTCACCCTCGCCCGGACACACACCCGGTCACGTCTGCCTGCACTTGCAATCTGGCGGGAAAAAGGCTGTGATGACTGGCGACATAATGCATCATCCGGTCCAGTGCTCTGAGCCGCAGTGGAGCAGCGGTTTTTGTGTTGACCCGGTCCAGTCGGCGGCAACGCGGCGCAGCTTCCTTGAGACCTATTCGGATCAGGACGTGATTATCTTGGCCGCTCACTTTTTGGTCCCGAA
>CAUZQN010000066.1:0-8876 GCA_963581605.1 uncultured Binatia bacterium (SeqCode) | reverse complement strand
CGGTATTGGTTTCCCCTGCCCTTTGGACTCCGGGCCACCGGACGCATTGATCTCATTTTTCATCCCGACTGCGTTGAGGGCACGGCGTTAGTCAAACTCAAGATCCCGCCTCGCTTTGTATTGGCCGACGGAGAGCTGAGCGTCTATTTCGATTTCCTCAATTTCAACGCAGCGCGTGTATTGCTCGCGAGCAGCACTTCCAACCAATCCGGAAACGGCCGCATGACTCTAGCCCAGCAAGCGTTGACTCAACAGCCCGCACGCTGGGCGGCACTACTCCTGCCGACCGGACAAACGTTTCTGCTCATCACCCGCCTTGAAGGAAAACTCCGGCAACTTGACCAGCGCGTCTATTTTGAGAATAAAACACAGCCTGGCGGCGGACAGCCTGCGTTTGGCTTTCATTTCTCCAAGTTGTCTCGGCTGGATGCCGGGACCTATCGGTTGTCAATCTTTGGCGTACTCCTGAATACAACTGACTCGGAAGATATTCAGTCAGCCGCCGCCTTTTTTCTCTCGCCTCCAGCGGTCACCGTTTCTCGGCTGAAATAAATGTGTCAGTGCTTTACACCCCCTGCGCAACAAGATCCCACCCGGCGGCACACAGTTGTTTACACTTCTCGCCCCGCGTAATGGCTTCAGGCGAGCTGGCGTTGCCTTCGAGGCCGCGTTTATACACACCTTGCACAATGGCAGCCAGTCGAAAGAGAGAAAAGACGACGTAGAATTTCCATTCCGGAATATCTTCTCGGCCCGTCTTCTTACAGTACTGCGCGACATAGTCTTCTTCAGATGGAATGCCGTACTGAGCATAGTCAATACTCGCCAGATCGCCGCGCATATCGTCCGGCACGTAGTACGGCAGACAGTTATAGGCCAGATCGGATAATGGAGCGCCCAGGGTACTCAACTCCCAGTCGACCACCGCCAGCACCCGAGGCTCAGTGTGATGGAAAATCATGTTTTCCAGACGAAAATCTCCGTGTGCAATGGTCGTATCATGCTGGCTGGGCAGATGCTCAGGCAGCCAGGCCATCAGATTTTCCATAGCGGGTAATTCATCGGTTTTGCTGGCTTCGTACTGTTGAGACCAGCGCCGTACTTGGCGCTCCATATAGCCCCCGACCTTCCCATAATTTTCCAAGCCCACAGCCCGGAAATCCACCTGATGGAGTTTTGCCATCAGGTCCACCATGGCCTCATAAATGGCGCGTCGCTGTGTCGGTTCTAACTCGGGCAACTCATAGCCGCGAAAGACTCGGCCATCAACAAAATCCATGATATAGAAATCCACACCCATGATACTTAGGTCCTGGCACAGAACGTAGGGTTTTGCGACCGGCACCTCGGTCTCCCACAAGGCAGAGATCACGCGGAACTCACGGTCAACAGCATGTGCCGACGGAAGGAGTTTGCCCGGCGGCTTTTTACGTAGGACGTAGCGTTTGCCTGCACCATCAGTCAACACAAAAGTCGGATTCGACATCCCGCCCCGGACCTGGCCAACCGTCAGTACAGGAGTAAAGCCTTCGACGTGCCGGTCCATATAGTGTTCAAGTGCCGCCTCGTCGAAACGATGCTGGTCAAGGACTGGCGCGGTCTCCGTGGTCAAAGACGTGCGCGGCGTCATCATCATATCGGATTCGGATGTTGTCATACTGTCTCCCCCCAATATTCCCACAGGATGCTCTTAAGAATTGTGCCCCTTTTCAAACACTCCCGCAGGCACAACGCAAGACCGTAATCCTAATCTACTCAGAGAACACGCGTCTCTCGTCAGAGAACGTCCGTCTCTCGCCGGCGACCCAGTTCGACAAGGTGGAGCGTACCATCCGCCACTTCCATACGCGTGCAGGAGCAGTTGTCGGGTTCAAAGCAGACGAGCCTGTCATCCTGGGTGGCAAAACCGACAGCGGCATTAATCGCAATAAAATGCGTTGTCACGACTGTTGTTTTTTTCGTTGCTAGCAGCGCAACAATCACCTGATCCCGCCAGTGTTGGTAAACGGGGGGGAGATCAGCCCAATGGCCCTGCATGGCTCGTCTCAGCCAGTCCGCGCGCGCCTGGAGGTCTTCAGTTGGCGAAGGGATTTCCGCAACAGCCGGCTCAACCGTAGTTCGTACATTCCAGCATTTTTCGAACGCCGCAGCGGTCTCTCGCGTCCGCCGGAGGGGGCTACTGACGACGGGCAATGGGCCTATCGGTTCGAGTTCTTGGGCAATGGCTTCAGCTTGTACGAGCCCGACTGAATCAAGCCCAGGGTCATAGGCTTGATCGAAGCCAGCGCTGGCTTGGCCGTGGCGGATAAGATACAGCGTTATGGGTTGCAGCATGCAGCCGTCCCTTTCAAAGCATTCTGAATGTTCCTGGAATCAATCGCATGTACCTCCACGAACTTCCTACTTTGACCCACACTTTTGCACGAGAAATAGGTAGCAGAGCGGAGGAGTCTTGGCTTTCCGCCGCTTTGTTGTGATGTCGATCTTCAAGGTCGCTTGCCCACCAGATTATTGACGTCCGGCGGGATGTCCGGCGGTGCGTTACGCAGAGCATTTGTCGTGAGTGGGCTGAGAAACTCTTGCAAGAAATCTTCCCGCTCAAGCCGCTCAACCAACACCTGCCATTGATACGGGTCTGTATAGCCTTGCACACACGGCACAACAAAGCGTTCCCGGTATGCGTTGAGGCCATCGGCATACAGGGCCAGTCCGGTTCGGTAGTGTTCGAGCCCGTTCCGATACAGGGACAGTGCTCGGAGATACGACTCGCGAGCGTAGCAGTAGGCCTCCGGTGTCAGTAGCTGTTCCTGAAAGGCCGCTTGAGCTTCAAGAAACTGCGCGTGAATCAGTCGAATACCGCGCTCCCAGTGACGCCGTGCGTCTTCGTGCTGCTCTCTTAACTGCGCGAGTAAGGCACGTTTGGGGCGAACGATGCTGCGCCGGAGCTTCCCTACCTGCCGCGCCAACGTCGTGTCATAGTCTTCAGGAGGATGCAGACGCAATTTTTGCAGTACGGCCTCACGTCCATGAGTCCGGACTTCAGCTTCGCGCACGGCCTCCCTTGTCGTGCGCAGTCCGTATAAGGCGTAGGCCACTGCCCGGTGGGTTTCTTCAAGGTCTTCTGCACAAGCAGCCTGTGCCTGTGAGGCAACGCTGTGCAACAAAACAATCACAATTCCACAGCCCACTCCCCATTTGAGTAGGGCGTGTAATGAGAAGAAAGAGAGAGAAATTTTCAAGACGTCACGTTGGCAGGACGGTTACGTTAAGAGAATAGGTAATACTGTCTTTCAGCAGTCCCCGAACATAGCAACCCTTTTCCGCTCGGGCGACCACGGTCAGGATGGTCTCCTTAGGGGCAGCGCTCCGCACAGTCAGATCAACGTCTATGGTCTTGATGAAGCCTTTTATATTGGACTTGGCCGAGACAGACACATCGTCAAGCGACACTTTTCGAGCCCGAGCTGTGATCTCAAGAGACATAAGTAAACAGCCGCATAAACTACCCAAAAAAGCCGTGATCGGATCAGGAGCAGCCCCATTCCCGCCAAGTTCTCGGGGTTCATCAAGCGTCCATTCATGCTGTCCCGCACACAGCTCAACTGTACACGAGTCGTTTGCCAGGAAGGCAACCGCATGCCGCAAACCACCTTGAGTGGAAGAATTGTCGCGATCCATAACGCATTTGGGATAGCACGACAGCGTAGGCAAAAACAGCGCAGGCGGGCCTGAATCATCAGCCTAGAGCGTGTTTGAAAAGTCTCTCTGCGGCCGGCGTAAGTCTTAGCGAACGCGCCGTGCCTAAGGCCCCCCGAGGCAGGCATAACCGCTGGCATCATTCGCCAGCGGTTTTCGATTCTGACACGCCCCCCTGGTATAAGATCGCTTCGATCTGAGGCGTAGTCTGAGACGCAGACGTCAGTCCTAATATCTTCTGGAGCTCGTTGTCCAGTACGTTTTCAGCCACGTAGCCGGTAAACGCACGCTGCACTTTTCCGTCCAGAGAAAACAAAAAGCTACTCGGCAAGGCAAACACCCCATAGCGCAAGCCAATCTCGTCGGACGGATCCCGTCCAATTGCATACGGGATGTTATACTTACGGACAAAGTCCTGCACTCCGACATCCTCACTCTGCAGGGCGACGCCTATGACCGCAAATCCCTGGCGTTTGTATTTATGATACATGCGGACCAAGGCCGGTGTTTCAACCACACACGGACCGCACCAGGTGGCCCAAAAATTCACCAGCACGACCTTCCCCTCGTAGTCAGACAAGCTCACGGTGTCACCATCAACTGTGGTAAGGGTAAAGTCGTAGTCACCATAGGCACTGCCCACCGGCCTCGCTTGTGCGGCAATAACAGGCTGAACGCCTGTTTCCTGAAAATCACTGACTAAGAGCGCCTCTGGGTTCAGAAACGTCAACCGGGACGACACCCAGCCCATTTTATCTGTGAAAATTAGCAAGCCGACCAAGACGAGCAACATACCCGCAGCGACTTCCATTTGCCGCAAATGGCCTTTTATGCCCTTAAACAGAGACAGAAAGCTGTTCAAAAAGGCCGCAGACAAAACAAAAGGGATGCCGAGTCCCAGAGAATAGACCGCCAGCAGCAGAACACCCTGGCCTAGCGTCTGGGTAGTGGCCGCAATCGCCAGAATACCAGCCAAAATAGGGCCAACGCACGGTGTCCACCCAAAGGCAAAAAAGACGCCGGCGACAAAGGCGCGCAGCATGCCTGGTTCTGTGGGTTCCTTTGAGAAGCGCCGCTCACGGAGCAAGGCGGGGATAGGTAACAGACCGGCCAGGTGAAAGCCGAGGACCATGATCCCGAATCCGGCCACACCTTTGAGCAGTCCAAGATTGGACCGCAGCAGCACACTCACCGCTGAAGCCGACGCACCCAGGGAAATAAAGACAAGGGAAAAGCCGCATACGAAGGGCAGGCTTTTGATCACCGCACTCGTCACCACATGGGACGGACGTTGTCGTTCGGTCAGCTCTTCGAAACTCATGCCAGTAATAAAGGTCAGATAACCAGGTACGATGGGCAGGACACACGGCGAGGCGAAAGACAGAAAACCTGCCAGGAGTGCAATACCAAGTCCAATGTCCATAATAATTCCGCCTGTCTTTATGTTAATGCGGTCACTCTTATCTCAACCGTCAGGAGCAGGGTAACGTTCCCAGCTTCCAGGGAAACCGCTTGGCGGAGAGGGGGGGATTCGAACCCCCGATACCCGAAGGTATACACGATTTCGAGTCGTGCGCGATCGACCGGACTCTGCCACCTCTCCGGGCTTGTCATTTACTATAGGGGATTTCCTATAGGGGCGCAAAGACGGCGCTAGCGCTTGGCTCGGAAGAAGCGTTGCAGGAGCGCCCGGCTATCTTCTGCACCAATCCCGCTCGTCACTTCCAGGCGATGATTCAAGCGCGTATCCATTGGCACATTGTACAGGGATCCAGCTGCCCCGGCTTTGGGGTCAAAGCAACCAAAGACCAACCGCTTTACCCGAGCATGTAGCATCGCACCCATACACATGAGACATGGTTCTACAGTCGTGTAGAGCGTTGTATCTACCAAACGGTAATTCCGCATCTCACGAGCCGCTTGGCGCAACGCCAGGACTTCGGCATGAGCAGTCGGATCATTTGAGGAGAGCGGAGCATTATGTCCTCTGCCAACGATACCTACACCACTCACCACAACCGCGCCGACCGGTACTTCATCGACCGCTTCCGCCTGCTCAGCTTCGGCAAGAGCGACACGCATCCAAGATTCATCGCAAGCAAGATTCATGGCAAGATTGATCGTCAGCAGAGCAGTTTTTCCCAACTCGCATGTCTACTCAACGCTTCTTCAACGCATCTGCTCGACTACCAGCTTCTCTTGCACGTCTTCGCCGTGGACGACGCGGCGCAACTCATCAAGAGTTCCCACGCCCCCCTGGCTGCCTACAATAATGTCAACCGCGAGGTCATAGCGCTCAATGGCGTCGAGCAGCGCGCGGCACCAGGCCGGGACCTGCCGGACCGCACCCGGCGTAAACAGGTCCGCTACATACAAGAGTCGCTCCTCCGGGAGATGCACGACCAGCATGCCGTCCACACGCGGGGTCTCAACGGGATAGACAACCACCACCCGGTTGGCCCCAACGAGGAATTTACGTTCGTCGCTAACGGACTCGATAATTGCGATTTTGGGGTCGCGGTGTAAGGTATCCGGGACTTGAGTATGCAGGGCGCGAAAGGCGTCTTCGAACAGTTCAACGTTCAGCGCGCTGGTGACAACTACCGCATCAGCGGCGACATACGTTCGTAACCCGCCGGCATGGTTAGTATGAAAATGGGTATTGACCACAATCCGGACCGGCTTGGTCGGAAATCTCTGTCGCAGGACATCTAATACGGCAAGAGAATGTGCGTCGTCAAGGGGCGCTTCTACCACGATCAGATGATCGTCCATCTCAATGGCGAGACTCTGGAGGCTGCCTCCAGTAATATGCATGACACCAGGCGCGAGTTGCTGGAGGACAATTCTGGTCTGGGGTGCATCGACGCTCCGCCCCTGTGCCAATTGCCGGTGTACCCAGTGCGAACTTCGCTCCCCGCGCGCACCGTCCCACTCCTCAGGCTGCGGAATCTCTTCCGGGATGACGAAATCAACCTCAAAGAGATCGAGGTCATTCTGAATGACCTCGATCTGCTCGACCATGACGGTCTGGCCGTGGACGCGATACGTCAGTTCAAACGGCAGCTTGAGTTTTCCGACCTGTCGCCAATCGGCATAAAATACCTCATTCTGCACATCCCCGTACAGAGGGTCATCTTCGATAAACACGACTTTGGTAAGCAGTCGAGTTTCGGCATCAATGGCTAACAGCACGAGTTGGCCGTTGTCGTCAAACGAGACCACGACCTGGCGACGACCGTGTATGGTTTGATCCATCAAGCGCAAAAAGGACCCCGAGCGACTCAAGGCATGAATGAGCACCGACACCGGCGAACGACGCAGTTCTTTTTGGCGGGCGGCAATACGAGCAGCAGACATCGCCCGTCGGACCGGACTGTGGAAGCCATCCCGTCCGAGCACAACGCCATCCAGGCCGCTTATCACCTCAGTGTATCGCCACGTTTCACGGAGGGGATACTCGATCTCACGCTCCCACTCATAGCGCAGCCGGCCGTTCTCCAGGTCGCGCAGTAGTACACACCGAAACGAGGAAACCTTACGCGCTTCAGCCCCCGGTCTCAGGCTCTGGTCGGGTTCAAAGTTTTCGCCGTGGCTGACAATGCGCTGGCTCTTGAGATCGAGCAGCACCGGCCGGTCACCGATAGCCAGCACGGCCGAGTTGACAAAGACCTTTGCAGGTTGGGCGGATGCGGGTGAAGGGCCCAAGAGCAAAGCGAGGAAGAGGAGCACGACAACAAAACACCTATCGATACTCATACCTGCGTGCTTCCTCATGTGTTCTGAGCCTCGATGGCTTACTATCAACTAGAAAAAAATAGGGGCGGTTTATGAACCGCCCCCACGGGTCTTATTCTGGTCTCGTCCTGGTCTCATCCCGAGGAGGTACGAGTATGAAAACGTGCCGCTAACCCGTCAGCCCAATCCTCACTTCTTCATAGCTGGGCCGGTTTTTGAGCCGTTCGGCCCAGGCTGCAACTTTGGGAAAAGGACTCAAGTCAACGCTGACCTTGTCACACAAACCGAGAAAGGGCGTGAACGTCAAATCTGCCAGGCTGTACTCCCCCATGAGGTAGTCCTGGTCTTGGAGTTGCTCCTCCAACTGGGGGAAGAGTTCGCTGAGTTGGTCTTTATTCTGTGCGATGCGCTCCGGATCCTGTTCAGCCTTGGGCTTGCGGCTGGTGTAGAGCAAGCGAATCACGGGCGGTACGAACTGGCTGTTACACATTTCAATGAGCAGCCGCATCGCAGCCTTTGCACTGGGTTCAGACGGCGACAAAGACGGGGTTGGATATTTGTCTTCCAGATACTCATTACAAATGGCCGACTCGTAGATCCAGGCTCCCTCTTCTACGAGGACGGGCACTTTGCCGTAAGGATTAATGGCGAGAAACCAGGGCTCTTTTTGTTCTTTGCTCGGCAGATCCACCAAGATGCGATCAAAGTCCAGATCTTTTTCCTTGAGAACGATCCTCGTTCTCATAGCAAACGGTCAAGGCAGATAGTCAAACAACTTTCTCTTGATGCTCATAAGACGGCTCCTTTCCCGGTCGTGTACGCGGCTTGTGTGTTCTGACCTTAGAAAAGCTGGGTGCCGGCGTCAAGTCTTATTTCCCGCTTGATTCTTCTGAAAGCACCGCTCTCTTGGCAGCGGAACGAAGCTAGATATCGTACATAGCCACGTGCGGTCCGCGCCGTCGGCTTTCTTCCGCACGCCTGCACACCTCGGCCAAACTCACCTGAGCAAAGGCGGCGGCAATCGACTCACCCACTTCTAACATCACCCCCCGCAGCCAGCAGTGTTCGAGGCTCACACAGTCGGTACACTTCCTCGGGTTGGTATCGGACACACAAGGAAAAGGAGCGAGTGGACCGTCTACCGCCCATACCACCTCACGTAGGGTGATCGTTTCCGGATCGCCACACAAGGTATAACCTCCCGCTTTTCCCCGCGTGCTCTGCACAATACCCGCCCGCTTGAGCGCCAGAAGCACTTGCTCCAGAAATTTCTTGGGAATGTGTTCGCGGCGAGCAATCTCTTGGATCGCTAGCACCTCAGGTGCCCCAGGCGCTCCCAGACAGCTCAGCGCCTTCAACGCATATTCACTTTTTTTCGACAGTTTCATAAATCACTACTTATTTAGTAGATAATATACCTACTCGTCAATCCTCCCTTATGT